>NZ_JAAKEM010000009.1:0-138332 GCF_011039195.1 Dysgonomonas sp. ZJ709 | reverse complement strand
CCACCTCTTCCCATTCCGAACAGAGAAGTTAAGCCCAATCGTGCCGATGGTACTGCAATTATGTGGGAGAGTAGGTTACCGCCGTCTTTAAGCAAGAGCGCCTCTAGTAGAAATACTACAGGCGCTTATTCGTTATATACAATACACTACTCACGAAAACATAAAACTAACACTAATACATAACAAGAAATGTGAAAATATAGTTAGATAAGAGATATAGAAAGAAAAAGCAAGAAGAATTGCACAATGCCATCTTCTGTAAAATCATCTTGCAGATATTTTTTTTAAATTTAATTAATTGTTACCTAATAGATTATAGTAAATGGTTCATTTGTGAACTCAACTACTCTTTTTTTGTTGTATATTTGTGTAGATTTATGAGTTTTGAAAAAAGAAATATTTGAAATATGTTTTTAATTTCTCTGTTAGAAAAGCTAGGAAAGTACGCTCTCCTTTTACGAAAAGTCTTTACAAAACCCCAACGATGGAGTGTATTCTTTCGTCAATATCTTGACGAAATAAGTAAGTTGGGTGTTAATTCTATTTGGATTGTGGTTATTATTTCATTTTTTATTGGTGCAGTAATTGTTGTGCAAATAAAATTGAATATTGATTCCCCTTTTATGCCTCGTTACACAGTCGGTTATGTTTCTCGTGAGATTTTGATCCTCGAGTTTTCTTCTACGATTATGTGTCTTATTCTGGCCGGAAAAGTAGGATCTAATATTGCATCCGAGATTGGGACAATGCAGGTAACAGAGCAGATTGATGCTCTCGAAATAATGGGTGTTAATTCAGCTAATTATATTATTCTACCTAAGATTACAGGCTTGATGACTTTTATTCCTGTTTTGGTTGTTCTGAGTATGTTCTTTGGTGTCGTCGGTGGTTTTGCAGTATGTATAATCGGACAGATAATGCCAGCTGATACATTTCAATATGGATTACAGTCTTTCTTTAAACAATTCTATATTTGGTATGCGCTGGCAAAGACGGTTGTTTTCGCTTTTATAATATCCTCTGTCTCTTCATACTATGGTTATCATGCAAAAGGAGGCTCTTTGGATGTAGGTAAAGCTAGTACCGATTCGGTAGTGATGAGTAGTATCCTTATCTTAATAGCCGACTTACTAATTACTCAATTGATGATGTCATGATAGAAGTAAAAGATTTAGAAAAATCATTCGATGGTAGAATGGTTTTGAAAGGAATAAGCATAGTTTTTGAAGCGGGCAAAACGAACTTGATTATAGGTCAAAGCGGTTCGGGTAAAACGGTTCTTGTGAAAAATTTGGTTGGATTAATGCGTCCAACTTCAGGTCAGATATTATACGATGGGCGGGACTTACCAAAGATGTCATCATCGGACGTAAAACAACTTCGTCAAGAAATGGGAATGATTTTTCAAGGATCGGCTTTGTTTGATTCTATGACCGTATCTGAGAATGTAAACTTTCCTTTGATGATGTTTTCGGGCTTATCGAAAAGTGAACAAGCTAAACGTACTCAATTTTGTCTCGAAAGAGTGAATCTAAGTGATGCTGGCCATCTATATCCATCCGAAATAAGTGGGGGAATGATGAAACGTGCTGCAATAGCTCGTGCTATATCATTGAATCCGAAATATCTATTTTGTGATGAGCCAAATTCAGGACTCGATCCTCAAACATCTTTGGTTATCGACGAATTGATACATGATATAACGAAGGAATATAATATAACTACCATAATCAATACCCATGATATGAACTCGGTAATGAATATTGGGGAGAAGATTAATTTTATAAAAGAAGGAAATCTCGAATGGCAAGGAACTAGTGACGATGTAATGTCTTCTACCAACGAGGACTTTAATGACTTTGTATTTGCTTCCGATTTATTTAAGAAAGTCAAAGCTGCCGAGAATACTGGTATCAAGTTGACATAGTTAAATGAATTGATTTTATTTTATACGAAATTCTATGATCAATGGTAAAATAGCAAAACTAGAAGCTATAAGAGGTTTTGCAGCTATTCTAGTTCTAGTATCCCATTTAGAAAAGGTTTTAGTACCACTTAAAATAGGTTCAGTTAATCTCTACGATTATGGAATTGTTCCAGTAATGGTTTTTTTCATTTTATCTGGATTTGTTATACAGATTTCATTTGAAAAGTCTAAAAATAAAACATTTAAACTTTACTTTCTTAAGCGATTCTTTCGTATTTATATACCGCTTATAATTATTTTTGTGGTTAATTCTTTGTTATTTATATATTACGGGAATTTTTTTCAAAAATTTAAATGGTCAGAATTATTGGGCAATATTTTTATGCTCCAAGACTTTGGCTATTATATGGGAAATATCTGCGATACCTATTTGGGGAATTCGCCTTTGTGGTCACTTTCTTACGAATGGTGGTATTACATGCTTTTTTTCTTTGTCAGAAATAAGATTAAAAAGGATATATCTCACCTAATATATATTGGAAGTATTTTTGCTACTATTTTTTACGTTCTTCACCCATTTTGGCTTTTTCGAGTATTAATGTTTAGCTCTATTTGGTGGCTAGGAGCTGATTTAGCTAAAATGTATTTTAGTGAGGGGAAATTTTATTTGAAAAAATTAATAATTCCCATAGGATCGATTGTTTGTAGTATGGCTATTATGAAATTATGTGTAATGCTGTTTCATAGAAACTATATCTGGGTATACACTCCTTTTTTAGAATTAGCAGCACTATCTTCAATTCTTATAATTATATTTATTGCTTTTATCTGGTATAAAATGAAATGGATATTTTTTGATTATACAATTGGTTTTTTTAAAATTTTTGCAAGTATTTCGTATTGTATATACATATCTCATTATTTTTTAGTTGTAACAGCCAGATATTTAACTATAGAAAATATTTACATACGTTATTCTATCTATACATTCATTTGCTTCTTTTTTTCGTATATAGTTGAACTGATTATTTATCCTAAATTGAACAAATATTTCATGAATAAAATATACCCTTTATCTAAATCTAAAATATAATGAAGATAATTTCATATAATGTAAATGGAATACGTGCTGCTGTTAGCAAAGGCCTTTTCGAATGGATGGAGCAGGAGTCTCCTGATATCCTTTGTTTGCAGGAAATTAAAGCACAAGAAGATCAGATAGATCTTCTTACCATACAATCGATGGGATATCACTCTTATTTCCACCCTGCAAAAAAAAAGGTTATAGTGGCGTTGCTATTTTGACAAAGCGGAAACCCGATTTTGTAAAGATAGGTATGGATATGGACTGTTATGATTGCGAAGGTCGTGTTTTAAGAGCCGATTATGGTGACATGACAGTTGTTTGTGTCTATATCCCTTCGGGAACAATGGGAGACATTCGTCAGGATTTCAAAATGGAATTCCTTAGGCATTTCACCGATTTTATAAATGAATTGCGAAAAGAAAGACCCAATTTGTTAATTTGTGGCGATTATAATATTTGTCACAAGCCCATAGATATCAATCACCCGGAGCGCCATACTAAAAGTTCGGGATTCTTGCCTGAAGAACGTCAGTGGTTTGATGAATTTATTGAGACTGGGATGATCGACACATTTCGTGTGTATGACCAAAGTGCTGAAAAATATAGTTGGTGGAGTTACAGAGCTGGCGCAAGAGGTAAAAATCTGGGTTGGCGTATAGATTACCATATAATAACCGAAGCAGCCAGGGAGCGTCTTAAAAGTGCGAGAATATTGAATGAAATTTATTATTCTGATCATTGCCCTGTTGTGGTTGAAATGGATATTTAGTTCTTATCGATTTTATATATCATAGATAGTCTCTCATAAATAGAACTTTTGTCCTATTTATTTGTTAAAATTGTAGTGTATTTGAGTCTTGAATCAAGATTTTGAATTATCTGAATAGTGTATTACATGCCCTCTTTTATGTACTGACTTGAAAGTTAGAGGGTTCAATTAAATTATTAGTTATAATGGCGAATTTATTAAGTATAAAAAATTTACGTGCTAGTATTGAAGGCAAAGAAATATTGAATGGATTAGACTTTGAAGTGAACGAAGGCGAAATACATGCTATAATGGGACCCAATGGTGCCGGAAAAAGCACATTGGCTTCGGTTCTTGTCGGAAATCCTAATTATGAAGTAACAGAAGGAGACATGATTTTTAGAGGTCACGACTTACTAGATATGGATCCGGAAGAAAGAGCTCGCGAAGGCCTGTTTCTTAGCTTTCAGTATCCGGTTGAAATACCAGGTGTTAGCATGACTAACTTTATGCGTGCAGCGCTAAACGAGATACGTAAGCATAAAGGATTAGATCCGGTATCGGCTTCTGATTTTCTAAAGCTTCTTAAAGAGAAGAGAGAATTAGTAGAACTGGATAAAGACTTAGCAGGACGTTCTGTTAACGAGGGATTTTCGGGTGGAGAGAAAAAACGTAACGAGATATTCCAAATGGCTATGCTTGAGCCTAAATTAGCAATTCTGGATGAGACAGACTCTGGTCTGGACATCGATGCTCTCCGTATTGTTGCTGCGGGCGTGAATAAGCTGAGAAGTAAAGATAATGCCACGGTAGTTATTACCCATTATCAACGCTTATTAGAGTATATCAAGCCAGACTTTGTACATGTGCTTTACAAAGGGCGTATAGTACGCAGTGCCGGTCCTGAATTGGCATTGGAATTAGAAGAAAAAGGTTACGATTTTATTATTAAAGAATTTCAGTAATGATAGAAACTCAATATATAGATTTATTCACCCAACACCGAAAAGTGATAGATGCCAAATCGGCACCGGGAATGAATAATCTCCGAGATAAAGCTTTTGAGGCTTTTAAAAAACAAGGATTTCCGACAAAAAAACAAGAAGATTACAAGTATATAGATATATCAGCAGAGTTTATGCCCGATTTTGGCTTAAATCTTAACCGTGTGCCATTTACAGGTAATCCTTATGTGAATTTGATGTGCGAAGTGCCCAATATGTCTACAAATTTGTACTTCGTATTAAACGACTTGTTCCATAAAGAGCATCTGCCGGTTATGAATTATCCGAAGGGGGTTTTTGTTGGTAGTTTGAAACAGTTTGCCGAAGAACAGCCCATTGTTTTTGCGAAATATTACGGACAGGCTGCTAATATAGATGCTAATAGTGTCGCTGCATTTAATACAATGTTTGCACAGGATGGTTTCGTTGTATATGTACCCAAGGGGGTTATACTTGAAAAACCAATTCAGTTAATCAATATATTAAAGAGTGAACATAATTATCTGGTTAATCGTCGCATACTCATTATTGCAGAAGATGATGCACAAGTAAAACTTTTAGGTTGTGATCATACGGTCGATGAATCTCATTTCTTGGCTACGCAAGTTACAGAAATATTTGCCGGGAGAAATGCGATTGTTGATTTTTACGAATTGGAAGAGAATTCGGATAAAGTGACACGTCTAGCTTCAACATACGTGTATCAGGAAGAATCGTCGAATGTATTGGTCAATAATATAACATTAAATTGTGGCGTGACCCGCAATAATTATCATGTGAAATTGGCTGGTCAACATGCTGATGTTTATATCTGTGGAATGGTGATTGCCGATAGAAAACAATATGTAGATAATTTTGCATTCTTAGATCATGCGGTACCTCATTGTCAGAGTACACAGTTGTTCAAATATGTTCTTCAGGACGAATCTGTAGGTTCGTTTTGTGGTCGTATTCTAGTAGAAAAAGATGCACAAAAAACATTAGCTTATCAGACGAACAATAATTTGTGTTCGTCGCCTAATGCTCATATGTACTCTAAACCACAACTTGAAATATATGCTGACGACGTAAAATGTTCGCATGGACTGACTACGGGTCAATTAGACGAAGAAGCACTGTTTTATTTGCGCTCGCGCGGAATATCGAAAGAGGCGGCCCGCTTGTTACTTATGCAAGCGTTTACAGCGGATGTTTTGGAGCATGTGCGTATTCCTAGTCTAAAGGAGAGATTACTGGATCTTGTCGAAAAACGATTCAGAGGAGAATCGGCACGATGTGGTAATTGTGCAGTATGTAAATAACTGATGTTATGAAATTAGATATTAAAAAGATAAGAGAAGATTTCCCTATTCTTTCTACTCGGATATATGGTAAGCCACTTATCTATTTAGATAACGGAGCTACCACTCAAAAACCCAAGTGCGTAGTAGAAGAAATAGAAAATGTATATTACACCACGAATGCCAATGTGCATCGTGGTGTACATCATTTAAGTCAGCAGGCTACCGATCTGGCTGAAGATGCCCGTAATGTGGTACAATCATTCGTTAATGCAAAGCATAATCACGAAGTCATATTTACTAAAGGGACGACCGAGTCTATCAATTTGGTTGCTCATAGCTTCTGTCAGCAATTTTGTGCCGAAGGCGATGAAATAATTATATCGGCAATGGAACATCATGCCAATATTGTGCCTTGGCAACTACAGGAGTCTATCAGGGGAATAAAATTGCGTGTTGTTCCGATAAATGAGAAGGGAGAGTTGAAGTTGGATGAACTAAAGAAACTCATTTCACCCAAAACCCGACTTATTTCCGTTACTTATGTATCGAATGTCTTAGGGACCATAAATCCTGTTGACGAGATTATCGAAATTGCTCATAAACGGAATATCCCTGTATTGATAGACGCTGCTCAGGCTGTGCAACACCTTGAAGTAGATGTGCAGAAACTTGATTGTGATTTTCTTGTTTTCTCTGCACATAAGCTCTACGGGCCTACGGGTGTAGGTGTTCTTTATGGAAAAGAAGAATTATTAAATAAAATGCCTCCTTATCAGGGTGGGGGAGAAATGATCGGTACTGTTTCGTTTAAAGGGACTACTTTCAATGAATTACCGTTTAAGTTCGAAGCCGGAACACCTAACTACGTTGATGTGATAGCAACAGCTACTGCAATAAAATACATAAAAAATATAGGGCTCGACTCAATAAAAGTATATGAAGATGAGTTATTACAATATTGTACTGATGAATTGACTAAAATAGATGGGTTACGGATATATGGCACCTCTGATCATAAGAGTAGTGTAATATCTTTTTTAGTTAATAATATACATCATTATGATATGGGAATGCTTTTAGATAAAATGGGAATAGCCGTTCGTACCGGACACCATTGTGCGCAACCTTTGATGGAAGAGCTTGGTGTAGAGGGCACAGTGAGAGCCTCGTTTGCATTCTACAATACAAAAGAAGAAATAGATATACTTGTTGCCGGCATAAAACGTGTAGTTACGATGTTTGCCAATTAACAAATATATACTAGAAAATAGATAATTGTAAAAGTTTTTTTTCAAATTATAAAAGCTTTACGTACATTTGCAAACTAATTTCGATATAGAATGAAAACTAGGATCCTGTGCGCTTTTTTATTGGTGTTAATATTGGCTTCTTGCGGGGAATACAATAAGATTCTCAAAAGTAGAGACCCGGAGCTCAAATACACCTATGCTAAAAAGTATTTTGATGAACAGAAGTTTGGAAGAACGACCTCCTTGTTAGAGGAAATTCTACCGACTTATACAGGTTCGTCGAAAGAACAAGAGATCTTATTCCTGTTGGCTCAGGCATATTTTTACAATAAAGATTATATAACATCTACTCAGTACTATACCCGTTATTATAATAAATTCCCTAAAGGAGAATATACCCAGTTAGCCCGATATAATGCGGCATATGGGCTATATCTCGATTCGCCCGATGCCCGACTGGATCAGACCAGTACATTGAAATCGATTCAGGAATTTCAAAACTTCTTAGAATATTATCCTCAAAGTGATAAAGCTCCTGCTGCTCAGAATTATATGTTTGAACTTCAGGAAAAATTGGCATATAAAGAATTTTTAGCCTCTCGCCTTTATTTTAATTTAGGTCTTTACTTGGGGAATAACTATGAGTCTTGTGTAGTTACGGCTCGTGAAGCATTGAAGAATTACCCTTTCTCTGTATATGCAGAAGAATTGCAATTCTTGATTGTTAGAGCTCGATTTGAATTGGCATCACAAAGTATCGAAGAGAAAAAACCTGTACGTTACAGAAATCTTATGGATGAACATTTTAACTATAAGAACATGTTCCCGACAGGAAAATACTTAAAGGAATCGGAACGCTTCTATCGCCAGGCGTTGAAAGCATTAGGACAAGATATTGATGAAGCGACTAGCGAAGCAGTAGAGGTGGAGCAAGTTGCTCCGGCAGACAAAAAATAAGAAAACAAGTATATTAAAGGACTTCAATATAAATAATAAATAGTTATGGATTACAGAAAATCAAATGCAGCTAATAATACTATTACCAGAGATATGATGGAACTATCGGCTGATACTGGTAATGTGTACGAAACTGTAAGAATTATTTCTAAGCGTGCGAACCAAATAGCTGTTGAGATGAAACAGGATTTGGACAAGAAGCTACAGGAATTTGCATCTTACAACGATAATTTGGAAGAGGTATTTGAGAACAGAGAACAAATTGAAATTTCTCGTTATTATGAGAAATTGCCAAAAGCAACTTTGATCGCTGCACAAGAATATACAGAGGGAAAACTTTATTACAGGAATCCTAATAAGGATAAAGATAACTTTTGAATAAATGATACAACGTATCCAATCTATATACTTACTGCTTACAGCCATTTTGATGGCTGTAACTGTGTTTAGCTCTTTGGTAGTTCTAAATACTGACGCAGAGGGAGTGTTGGTGTTTCTCTCTTGCGGAATATATGAGGCAGGAAGTGCTGTATATCCTACATGGGGAGTAATAACATTTGCTGCTCTAAGTACTTTGCTGGCTTGTATCAGTATATTTTTATTTAAGAAAAGAAAGATGCAGATAAAACTATGTAATCTCAATACATTACTTATCATTTTCTTTTACATAACTTTTGCAATCTACTTATATACAGGTATGAGTGCTTTGCAGGCTACTTTTTTGAAAATAAGCCATGGCATTATTTTACCGATAATAGCTTTAATATTTAATATTCTGGCTACAGTGAAGATAAAGGCTGATGAAAAGCTGATTAAGTCGCTAGACAGAATACGATAAAACGACCACAAAATAAATTTATATGGAAGCTGAATGCATATTGCGCATTCAGCTTCTTTTTTTATCATTATATTTGTCTCATAATCTCAATAAGATGAATATACCTGATATAAAAGAATTCCGCTTTAAAGACACTTCATTCGCCAACCTGATGAACAAACGTATCTATAATGTTTTGTTGGTTGCAACTAAATATGACTCTTTTATCTTAGAAGATGATGGGCGTATAGATGAGCAGATATTCAATGAATATATGTCGCTCAATTTGCGCTATCCGCCTCGTTTTACACAAGTAGTAACTGAAGCGGAAGCATTGGTCGAATTAGAGACAAATCATTATGAGTTGATAATCCAGATGCCGAACATGGACGATTTGGATATATTCTCTACGGCTCGTCTCGCAAAAGCCAAGCATGCAGATATTCCTTTTGTGGTTTTGACTCCTTTTTCGAGAGAGGTTTCGAAGCGATTGTCTCAGGAAGATTTATCGTCGGTCGATTACGTTTTCAGTTGGTTGGGGAATCCTGATTTGCTATTAGCTATTATAAAACTGATAGAAGATGCCATGAATGCCGAGCATGATACGGAGAGTGTTGGGGTTCAAACCATATTACTGGTAGAGGACTCTGTACGGTTCTATTCTTCGGCATTGCCTACTTTGTTCAAGATAGTGCTCGAGGAGTCTAAAAACTTCTCGAAAGAGGCTCTAAATGATCACCAGCAGATGCTCCGCATGCGTGGTCGACCTAAAGTGATGCTTGCCCGTACATACGAAGAGGCAGTCGAGATATACGAGAAATATGGTAATAATATATTAGGAATTGTTTCTGATATGAGTTATCTGCACGATGGAGAGAAAGATATGCTTGCCGGCTATAATCTGGCCAAATGGATAAAACAGCAGGACCGATTTGTTCCTGTCGTTTTTACTTCTTCTGAAATATCGAACAAAGTATATGCTGATGAACTGGATTGCAGTTTTATTGATAAAAATTCGAAAAGCTTTCCATTGGACTTAAGGAAGCAAATCATCAATAATTTCGGATTTGGTGATTTTGTGATAATTGATCCGGCAACAAATGAGGAAATATGCCATATTCGTAATTTGAAGGAGTTGCAGAAAAAAATATTCGAGATACCAACAGAGTCTTTGGTTTATCATATGTCTCGTAACCATTTTTCACGCTTTTTCTATTCCCGTGCCATTTTCCCGATTGCCGAATGGTTGAAAAAGCTCGATACTTCCGATTTTCATAATGTAGAGGATGCCCGGCAAGTGATTTATGATGCTATTATAAAATATAGACGCATTAAAAATTCGGGTATAGTAGCTGTTTTTGATAAAGATCGGTTTGATGAGTTTTCTAACTTTGTTCGTATCGGAGAGGGATCTATAGGCGGCAAGGGGCGCAGTATTGCTTTTATGGATAATATCGTGAAAGATCATGTGGAGTTGAACGAATATGCGAATACGCTTGTTCGAATACCGCGCACAGTTGTTTTGTGTACGGATATTTTTGACGAATTTATGGAAACCAACGATTTATATCCAATTGCTTTATCGGATAAATCGGATGATGAGATTCTTCGTTATTTTTTGAAGGCTAGCTTACCTGAGCGACTTATTGAGGATTTTATGGCTTTTCTTGAGGTTGTAAAAGCACCTATTGCTGTTCGTTCGTCCAGTTTGCTTGAGGATTCTCACTATCAGCCATTCGCAGGTGTGTATTCTACGTATATGATTCCTTCTTTGGATGATAAATATGAGACGTTGCGTTTTATGACTAAGGCTATTAAAGCTGTTTACGCTTCGGTTTTCTATAAAGATAGTAAAACCTATATGGTAGCTACTCAGAATCTCATAGATCAGGAAAAAATGGCTGTTGTATTGCAGGAAACAGTTGGCACGCGTTATGATAATCATTTCTATCCTACATTATCGGGTGTAGCTCGATCGTTGAACTTTTACCCATTAGGAAACGAAAAAGCCGAAGAAGGGATCGCTAATATTGTTTTAGGTCTGGGGAAATACATTGTCGATGGTGGAGTTAGTCTGCGCTTTTCTCCCTATCATCCTAATAATATAGTGCAATTAAGCACCTTAGACTTTGCGCTTCGTGATACTCAACGCTTTTTCTATGCTTTGGATTTGCATGATACGAAGAAAGAGTTTTCTACAAACGATGGGTTTAACTTATTAAAGCTATCTATCAAAGATGCTGAAAAGGATGATTCTATACGTTATATTGCATCTACTTATGAGCCTGTCGATCAGATTATATATGATGGCTATTATGAAACAGGGCGTAAGATAATATCGTTTACCAACATATTGCAGAATGATATATTCCCCTTGACCGAAATTTTGAAGCAAACGTTGAAAATAGGTCAGGAAGGAATGGGACGAGCCGTCGAAATAGAATTTGCTGCCGATCTGAATAAAGATGGTAGCGGTTGTTTCTATTTATTGCAAATACGACCAATAGTGCAGAATAAAGAATTATCAAGCGAAGATTTCTCAAAGATAAGTTTAGACAAATCAATATTGTATTCCAGCAATGTATTAGGTCATGGTATATCTAACGATGTATATGATATCGTATATGTAAAAACCAAAGATTTTAATGCGGGAAATAACCCAAAGATTGCGGTAGAGATCGATGAGATAAACAGACGTTTTTTGAATGAAGATAAAACGTATATATTAGTTGGTCCCGGACGATGGGGTAGTAGTGATCCTTGGCTGGGTATTCCGGTCAAATGGTCTCAGATAAGTAATGCCAGGGTGTTGGTCGAAATAGGGCTGAATAACTATAATATTGAACCAAGTCAGGGTACACACTTTTTTCAGAATCTAACATCATTTGGGGTGGGGTATTTCTCAATCAATAATTATTTAAAAGATGATTGTATATTTGACGAAGATTTCCTGAATTCGCAACCAAGTGTTTATGAAACTGAATATATTCGTCATATTCGTTTTTCACAACCGACTGTAATAAAAATAGACGGGAAGAAAAAAATTGGTGTTGTATTGAAACCTGAGTAAACTATATTATATGAAAAGACTTTTCTTTGTTATATTCCTTTTCTTCTTTGTATTATGCCTGAAAGCTCAGGATATAGGGCTAGCAACTTACTATGGTAAGCGGCTGAATAATAGAAAAACCGCAAGTGGTATTATTTATAAAAAAGATAGTCTAGTCTGTGCCCATCGTACTTATCCTTTTGGTACATTACTTAAAGTGAAAAATATGAAGAATGACAAAGAGGTGGTGGTGAAAGTTATAGATAGGGGTCCTTTTGCGAAAAAGCGGATAATTGATATTTCGTACGCGGCCGCTAAAGAATTGGATATGGTTCGCCATGGTGTTGTTTCTGTTGAAGTAAGTGTATATCAGGATAGCTTGTATATGATACCTTTATCGGATTCAGTAACTGTAAGTAAATGAATGGATTTTGATACATCAACAATAAATAGTTAAATAAAATTTTCTCTAAAACTTGTTTCATCAATAAAATGCTTTATCTTTGCACTCGCTAACTCAATAATGGTTCCTTGGCCGAGTGGCTAGGCGCCGGTCTGCAAAACCGTTTACGGCGGTTCGAATCCGCCAGGAACCTCAAGCCTTGATAATAAAATTATCAAGGCTTTATTTTTCCTAAGACTTTTAAATCTATTTTCTCTAAAACTTTAAATATTAATAAGATGAAAAAAATAATGTTATTGACAGCTTTATTGATAATTGCTTGTAGAATAGTAGCGCAAAATCAAGAGATCAATGGTGCTTTAACTACGGCAGGCGATATTCATATTGGAAAGGATATTACAAATAAGTGGGGAGAAGGATCTAAACTATATTTGGAAGGGATTAACAATGGTACTGACCATGTTTGGTTGGCTAAATATACGTCAAAACAAGATTTCACCGATTTAAGAATAAATATCGGAGATGTAGCGGATAATAGTGACAGGCTAATTATCGGTACAACACATTGGAATACTAAAGAGTTTAATGAAGCGTTTGTAGTCAGAGCAGATGGTAGTGTTGGCATTGGGATTGCTCAACCTACTTCCAAGTTAGATGTTAATGGTACTATCCGTGCCAAAGAAGTAAAGATAGAAGCAACAGGATGGGCAGACTTTGTTTTCGCTGAAGACTATAAATTACCTACATTGTCAGAAGTAGAAAATCATATAATAGAAAATAAACATCTTCCGGATATTCCTTCTGAAATAGAAGTAAAAGAGAATGGCATTAGTATAGGAGAGATGCAAGCAAAACTTTTACAAAAAATAGAGGAGCTGACTTTGTACATAATAGAGCAGGATAAAAAAAACTCAGAATTGGAGAAACGAGTAAAAGAGTTGGAGGATAAGTAACCAAACTTAAAACTTGCGCATTGTTTGCGCATAAAATTCCAGTTTATATATTTTAGGGTGTGTCAGAAATTATTCAATAATTTCTGACACTACTATTTGTATAGATAATTATATTTGTAGCATAAATTCACTCTCTAATTAATAACAATATGATACAGGAATTTGCAGTAATAACTGAAGGGGTTTTTGAACTGGTTTCGAAATGGGAAATTAAATTATCCGCATTAGATGCAGAAGTTGTAGCGTTGAAAAGAAATTGTCAGAATCGCACAATAAAACAGATTACTGGTCATATGATTGATTCGGCATCTAATAATCTCCATCGTATCATTCATTTGCAGTATAATGAAAATCCTTTAATCTTTCCGAATTATGCTACAAATGGAAATAACGACAGGTGGATTGCAATACAAAATTATCAGAAAGAAGACTGGTTTCTATTAGTACAATTATGGAAATATAGTAATCTGCATATAATACATGTTATGAAGAATGTCGATCCGGATAAACTTGATTGCAAATGGATTTCTGCTCCGGGAAAAGAAGTAAGTCTGAAAGATATGATTATGGACTATCTTAGGCATTTAGAACTTCATCTTGACGAGATTGATGAATTGATCAATAACTGATATCATAATTGGGTATTATAAAAAGACAGCTACTGCTAAGTAGCTGTCTTTTTACATATCTTTATATTTTAAACTTTAAGATTGCATACACTTTTGTACATTGCAGTAAAATTAATTATATATAGCGAGAAAATATCAAGTATAGTACAAACCTTAAATTTTAATGATGTGAAAAAAACGGTAATATTTTTGATTCTTGTGATGGTATGTTTGGTTGTATATGGCCAAAATCAGATAATTAATGGAAATGCACAAGTGAATGGTACTTGGAATCGTAATTATGAAGCAGGAATCATAATAGGATGAAGTGGATGGCAGGAGGGGAATACTCTTGGAAATAGATATGTCCCTGTTGGGGCTAGAAGCGGTACCTTATATTTAGATTTTTCGGGATTCAGGGATAGAGTACAATATCAAGTCGGAGCTCGTATTGCAGGAGAAAGGTATAACATGTATGAAGGTGAAAATGCAATGGGAGCTTTGGTGCAAAAAACACACCTAGTTTTTTACACTAATCATTTGGGTGGATGGACTACCGAAACTATAGGGCTAGAAGAAAGAATGCGTATTACTCATGATGGCAAAATAGGAATAAATACATCTAAGCCTTTACATGAATTAGATGTCAATGGCACTATCCGAGCCAAAGAGGTGAAAATAGAAGCCACAGGATGGGCTGATTTTGTTTTCAAACCAAATTACGATCTGAAAACTCTTACTGAAGTTGAAACACACATTAATGAATACGGACATTTACCTAATATTCCTTCCGAAACAGAAGTAGAAGAAACCGGAATCGATGTTGGTAATATGCAAATAAAATTACTACAAAAAATAGAAGAGTTGACTTTGTATGTGATAGAGATGGATAAGGAAAATAAGTCATTGCGTAAAGAAATAAGTGAAATTAAGGATCAATTAAAAGATAAATAACATGGTTGCTCCACAATATACCGATAATAATGCGTTATATCTGAAAATCGTATATGTTAAACCACAATTTCCATTTATTTAATTCTAATTTATAGCTGTTTTATGGAAAGGAAAGATTGTTTTATCGTAAATAGTGCTCCGGCTAAAGAGCTAAGTATAGAAGTATTACATGTGTAAATTCATTTTTCACAATAATTATAAAGAAAATGTCAAAATTGTGATATTTATAACTAAACATGTTGTGTATTAATTTTGAAATAAGAAAAAAATGTAATAGCTTTGCAATTCCAAAATGAATAATTAAACTCCATTATATATTTTACCATTATACAAATAATATAAATGAATGCTTATAATCATTTATAATTTGGTAAAGCTAGATATCATAATTTTAAAAGGAGACGATATTCTATTTTGGTGAAAACAGAAGGCTCTCTCATTTATTTTTATCCGAAGATTTAAGTATTGGTTATCAATATCAATTTAGGTAATGCGCTATTTTGATATAGCATAGTACTGAAATTTTATATAAAAACCATAAATACAAAGTTTCTCGTAATGTTCACGAAGTAGTGATCGCTGAGACTTCCTTACAAACTTTTGAGATGAATAGAAATCAATTATAAGATTGTCTCGATTTTAGTCCTTAAATTTTTTGTTCAAATTAATTATATCGTAAGCTTTTACCAAAGTATATCCCTCTTTCCCAATAAATGAATCAAATAAATATAAACATAGTTATACATGCGTATATACAATATTCTTGAGCTTAACGAAAAGCTCACTATCGAACTAAGAACTATCGCAAAAGAGCTTGGCATAAGACGTCCTGATGCATACAAAAAGGACGAACTTATCTATAAAATTCTCGATGAGCAAGCTATTTCTGAAGCTCGCAACAAGAATTCTGAAAGCTATCAAAGCGAAGACAGAATAGAGCAAAAGAAAAAAGCTTTTGCAGCAGGCAAGAATAAGCCTGCAAAACCAGCATCTCAGGAAAAGAAGACACCTGTTGTTGCTGAGAAAAAAGAGGTTAAGACCGAAAATAAAGAAAAGGTAAAGGCTCAACCACAAGCAGAAGCCAAGCCTGTACAGGAGAAAATAATTCAACCGGAGACTAAAACGGAAATTCAACCAGAAGTTAAAGCTCCTGCTGAAAAGTCTGTTCAACCACAAGAAGCGAAAAAAGCTCAGAAAGATATTATTGTAAAGAAAAATACTTCTGAAGTGAAAGAAAATACTGCACCGGTTTCGGCTGTAGTAGAGAATAAGCCACAACCGCAACCAGTTCAACCGCAGGTACAACCCCAATCGGGAAGCAAACCAACTCAGCTGGTTTTCCGTTCAAACAAACAAAGAGAACAAGAGCCTGCTCCGATTATAGAAGGATTGCCTTTATTAGCACCACTCGAAGTCGATCAGGACGTTGCACCGATTGAAATAGTACAAGAACCTGTAAATCAATCGAAGAATAAACAGCAATCGCAAAATAACAACCAACACCAAAGACAAAATAATCAACCTCAAGAAAAGCTATTTGACTTTGAGGGTATTCTTTCTGCTTCGGGTGTGCTTGAGATAATGCAGGAAGGCTATGGTTTCCTTCGCTCATCGGATTACAATTATATGTCTTCGCCTGACGATGTATATATATCGCAATCTCAAATCCGTTTATTCGGGTTGAAAACCGGTGATGTGGTAGAAGGCCCGATTCGCCCTCCTAAAGAATCAGAGAAGTTTTTTCCGTTGGTTAAAGTAGATAGAATAAACGGACGCACTCCGGACGAAGTTCGCGACCGAGTTCCTTTCGATCATTTGAAACCGCTTTTCCCTGATGAGAAATTCACATTGACAAGTGGACGTAACGATAATTTATCGTGTCGCGTAGTTGATTTGTTTTCTCCGATAGGTAAAGGTCAGCGTGGTTTGATTGTAGCTCAGCCAAAAACAGGTAAGACGACTCTATTGAAAGACGTAGCTAATGCTATTGCAAACAATCACCCTGAAGTATATATGATTGTACTTCTAATCGACGAACGCCCGGAAGAGGTTACTGATATGGAACGTAGCGTAAATGCGGAAGTGATCGCTTCTACATTCGACGAACCAGCCGACCGTCATGTGAAAATTGCAGAGATTGTACTCAATAAAGCAAAACGCATGGTAGAATGTGGTCATGATGTTGTTATTCTACTTGACTCTATTACACGTCTAGCACGTGCATACAATACCGTACAACCTGCATCGGGTAAAGTATTGACCGGTGGTGTGGATGCTAATGCCTTGCACAAGCCTAAACGCTTTTTCGGAGCAGCACGTAATATCGAAAACGGAGGTTCATTAACGATCATCGCAACAGCATTGACTGAAACAGGATCTAAAATGGATGATGTGATATTCGAAGAATTTAAAGGTACAGGTAATATGGAATTACAACTTGACCGTAAATTATCGAACAAACGTATATTCCCGGCTGTTGATATAATAGCATCTAGTACACGTCGCGATGATCTGCTATTAAGTAAAGATACATTAAGCCGTATGTGGGTACTTCGTAATTTCTTGTCTGATATGAATTCTGTAGAAGCAATGCAGTTTTTAGAAAACAGATTAAGAAAGACGATAAATAATGATGAATTCCTTATCTCTATGAATGACGATTAAGAAGATTTCGACTAAGATATTATGGAGAGCAATGGAAAGGATTATATCTTTACTCTTGCTCTTTTTACTTATAAATAATAAATGAAATTGTAATGGGACACAATCACGACCATTCTAGTGGTGGGCACAATCATACACATAATGCGAATAAAAAAGCGCTAACAATCAGTTTTATTCTGATTGCAGGTTTTATGGTTGTTGAATTTATTGGAGGATTTTTAACCAATAGTTTGGCTTTGCTATCCGATGCAGGGCATATGTTGAGTGATGCCGTAGCGTTGGGCTTAAGTTTGAGTGCTTTGATTTTTGGTGCTAGGGCAGCAACAGCTTCTAAAACTTATGGATATAAGCGATTCGAGATTTTAGCAGCACTACTAAATGGAATTGTACTAATTGTACTATCTATTTATATTTTTCATGAAGCCATAGGGCGATTATCGGAACCGCCCAGCGTAATGGGTAAGGGCATGATAATTATTTCTACAATTGGTTTGCTTATTAATATTCTCGTTGCTTGGATTCTATATTCGCAGGGATCGACAAAAGATAATCTAAATGTTCGCAGTGCTTTCTTACATGTGCTAGGCGACTTGTTAGGTTCCGTAGGTGCTATTATTGCTGCTGTTCTCATTATTGCATTTGGCTGGTATATTGCTGACCCTATTGCCAGTATGATTGTATCGGTACTTGTACTTTACAGTGGGTGGAATGTTCTGAAAGAGTCGGTAAACATACTGATGGAAGCTAAACCGAGAAGTGTAGATTCGGATAAAGTAATGGATATATTAAAATCGCTAGATGGTGTTATAGAGGTGCACGATTTGCATATCTGGATGATCACTTCCGAGTTTATTTCTATGACAGTTCATCTGCGTGTGCAACCCGATGCGGATAGAGATTCTATATTAGAAAGAGCAAAGTATACTATTGATAAAAAGTTTGGAATAAAACATATAACTATTCAAACCGAAGGGCGCGAATTGTGTACTGCCGACGATAAGTGCGGATTTAAATAAGAGTTATTTTAACTATATCTGAAGTATCAGTTGTAATGCGATACCTGTCATCTGAGCGATATCCGATAATCCAGACAATAGCATCGTCCGAACAAAGTAGCCATACATTCTCTTTCTCGAAAAGACTTAATTTTTGGTCGGTGAAATAATCACTGACCTTTTTTTTACCTTTCATACCGAAAGGTATAAACCAATCGCCTTGTTGCCATCGTCTGATAGTGAGAGGAAAATTTAACTTGTTTTTATCTACATATAAAATATTCTTATTCTTTTCGATAGTAAGATCGGGGCTATTGAAGATAGTTTCTATTTCGAAATTTACCGGAGAGGATAGTGTAGTGGTTGTCTCCCTTATTTCAAAGTTGTTATTATTCGTGTCAGCTTCTTTTTCGCTTATAATAAGTTGGGCTCTATCCTTCAATACCCTATGTGTATTCGAGTAAAATATTTTTCCAGATATACCATCCAAAGCATTGAAAATATTGTCAATCGTTTCAGAATTGAATTTATAAACAGAAAGTATTTCAAACAGAATTGCTTTAGGCTCATTGTATTTAATGAGCTTTTCTATATCGATTTTATTTTCTTTAAGAATCTCTGATTTTGCTTTATCTATGTAGTCAAGATAAATATTTTTTACTTGCAGTAAATGTTCGGCTGTTTGGCTAATCGAATCTTTTACAGATGGGTTAATCGTTTCGAGTAGCGGAATTATATTTAACCTGATCTTATTTCGTGTGTATATATCTTCCTTATTAGTACAGTCTGTTACATACGATATATTTCTTTGGCTTAGATAATCTATTATATCATTTCTTGTTAAGCAGAGTAATGGACGGATGACATGTCCGTTTTGTGCCGAAATACCTGTCAATCCACGAATACCTGTTCCGCGGATAAGATTGAGCAGAACGGTTTCTACCGAATCATCCTGATGATGAGCTACTGCTATAGCCGCAGCCTCATGTTTTGCTCTTAATTCTTCAAACCAATTATAACGCAGTTCCCTTGCAGCCATTTCGATAGAAATAGCTTTATCCGCTGCGTACTTAATCGTGTCGAAATCTATACTATTAAATTCCAGATTATAAGTTTTGCATAAGTCTTTTACGAAAGCGGCATCGCGATTCGATTCTTCATTACGCAGATGGAAGTTACAGTGAGCAACAATACATTCGTAGCCAAGTTGATGTAGCATATCTAGTATTGCTACAGAATCGGCTCCACCACTTACGCCTACAATTATTTTATCTCCTGAATTGAGTAATTGATTATTAAGTATATATTGTTTTACTTTCGATAGAATCATATTCTTGCAAATTTAATAGAATATATTGTATATCGCTTAAAATAGTTCTTCCTATATTTTCTTACAGAATATAAGCACTTTCTTATCATCTGCTAGCGTAGTAGCAAAAATGTATAAATTTCCTCCATCCTTAAGACCTGTTCGCTTTCTTAATTCATCAGTCGATAGAGGGAAGTTGCGCGTCGTTATATTGGCTTGCTTTATGTCTAGCAAATATTCTTTCAGTTCTTTTTTGTTGAGGCTGCACATACCGGTTATCTCAAATCTTCGCCCATAGAAATCTGTATGTAACTCGTCTGATGTGTACAGATGGCTGCTAATATGTAGTTTATTCAGATCGAAAGCTTTTGCAATGCTTTTGTATGCACCGCCTTTAGTAATGGAACTATTCGGTTCGTAGAGATATTTACCCAATTCGAAAGCAAAGCTTACGGTTGTTGATTCTTCATCCTCTTTACTAAAAATAAATTGATCGATCTTATTGTTCAATATATTGATGCAATGTAGTTGAGTCTTTTTACTTTCATGAGACTTGATGAATAAAAGCTCTTTACATTCATTTGCAACACTGATTATATAGACATCCGATATGTTACGCATCGATCTTATGGCAAGAGATATATCAAGCATAGGCGACAGCTTGATCATTATATATTTTGCTTTCTGCTCTAATAGTTCCTCTATTTCTATAATATTAGGAGTGCAATCCTCTATTAAGGCTGTTTTCCGTCCGGTAGAACTACGGCGTGCCGGGTCTATATAAATCAAATCTACGGATTGCATTGCTTCCAGATAAGCGATTGCATCTGTATTTACAACATCTGCATTATTTAAGCCTAATTTGGTAAAATTATGCGCAGCAATATCGACAAGTTCAGGTTGTTGTTCTACATATGTAGCCTGCTTGAAATTTTTGGCAATAAATGAAAAATCAATACCGAAACCACCCGTCAGATCTACCATTGTGCCTCCGTGAAATAAATCGGCTTTGAATTGGGCTGTATGTTCTGAGGAGCATTGCTCCATAGATATGTGCTTAGGATAAAGCAACTCGTCATTCTTATACCAATTCGGAATTTTCTCTTTAGCTGTCTGTCTGCCGGCTATTTGTTGAATAGCCATTTGCATATCAATTTCAGGATACCGCTTGGCTTGTAGTGCGAGTTTACGGATATCATCGTTTTCATGCTCTTCGATAAAGAGTTTTGTGGCAGATGACAGATTCATTCTTTTATTTTAATGAAAGGGCTTAATGTGCTTCCTTTTGTTATGGAATCGGGAACGATTATTTTTATTGAATCTTTCTTATTAAGTCTATTTTTAGGTTTGATAAATAAGTCTTTCAATTTGTCGAAGTCTTTTTTGTAGACAATACCTACACCTTGTGTTTGCGATGCGTTACCTGTATAATAGTATTTCTCGTTATAGTGATTATAAGCTTTTACACGCCAATTGCCTGAATTGTCCAGTAGATATTCTAAGTCAACATCACCAATTAGTGCGTCGCTTTTAATGTATGGATCATCACGATACCCGAAGTTACCGTTTAGTAGTAATCTGTCGTTCAATAACTGGCTCGAAAGTATCAATTCTACTTCGGTAGTCGTAAATTCAGAATCGCTTGTACGAATATTAGTACCCAGCTGCCATCTTTTGTCCACTTGATTTACTATTTTACTTAGTTGATTAGATAGAGTTGCAGAAGCAACAGCGGCAAAATCGGATGTCCTTTGATCGGTATTAGCAAAATCGGGGCTGTAGAATTTAGATAATAGCAGCAGGTATGTTACCTGTTTGTTTATCATATCTTCCGTATTGATAATGCTCTTTACCTGGCGCTCTACTTCTGCATCCGCAGTGGGAAACGATATATCTAGTCCGACATTCGGATGTTTTAATGGCCCGGATAACTTCAATATACAATTAACAGGGATAGTTGTTTGTCCCGATTGCACAGCTAATTGTCTATCGAGGTCATTTAGACTTGCTGTTATTTTGTATACCGCACTCACGTCCAGAATAGCTTCGAATGGATCACCTCTGAATTGTACACTGCTACCATCCTGAATAGCAAAGTTACGTTCCATCAGTCGTTGGAACGTGAAATTGTAATTTCCACGGTTGATATTATAAGTTCCATAAAGGCGTGGAGATGCGTTACTATTCCATTGAAACTGCATTGTTCCGTTTCCAACACCGCGAAGAATATCTCCACCAACAGGGTCCATTACTAATTCGACAACAGCATCGGGCGTAGCGTCAATATAGAAATTCATATTTATTTCCATCCCCGATTCTGTTTTGATCGGAGCTAGTAAAATAGGAGCTTCAGCCGTTAGTGAATCGGTAGGTGCATTCTTATCTTTATATGTGATAAATGTATATTCATTTACAATATTATCCATAAAATTCATACGAACAGCTGTATTTTCTTCAGTTCGCATACTGATATCTATATTCACTGCACTTTCATCACCACTTATAGTTCCTTTACCACTACCAAATACTTTACCGAAAAATAATGGATTTTGTTTTTCGGTAGCATTGTAAACCATAAATTTATTTGCCGATAAATCGACATAGTACATAAAATTAGCAAAGAAATCATGTGCTACTTTTCCTGTTCCTATGGCTGTATTTTTATTATCGTCGGTAAATACTATATCATTAAAATAGATCAAGTCTTTTTTAAGATGGATTGTGTCGGAGAACGAATAGTTCGTATTTAAGAAGGAAATGCCAATATTTCCGTCTTGAATATATGCATCGCCCTCGACTGTAACTTTAGAGAAATTACCGAATAAATGTACTTTCCCTGTTCCCCTGCCACTTATGTTGCTGAATATGGTTTCTGCATATGTCTTTAAAAAACCGATATCAATACTATCAGCGTCAAAGTTGATAGACAAGGCTTGTTTTATCGGATCGATGGATCCGTCTACATTCGTCGTTTTGTTTTCTTTACTTATTATTGCTCCGCTAAGAATAACTTTATTAGTTTCGTCGTCAAGCTCACTGAATAGTTTCAGTTTACCGAGTTCAGTGCCATTAAATTTGAAATCTTCTACTTCCAGATTCGTATTAGCATAAGGTTTCTTTTCTATACTCGAAAGGAATAAACTACCCGTTGCTTTTCCGCCGAATTTCAGGACATCGATAGCAAGTGTTTGAAATATATATTCAAGATTAATATTCTTGAGTTCAGTCTTTAAAATTTCTTTAGGACTGTTATTCGAGTACTTCCCATTGATCTTTATTTCCTGACTACCATCATCATTATATACCAGGAAATTATCAATTCCGACAATATTTTCTTGTATATGGATGTGTGATTGTTCCATTTTCCAAACGGCATTGTTAAGTACCAGTTCGCTAGGTAATACATCTACATCGATTTGTAATGGCTCTTTATTTTCTCTTGTAAACAAAGTTGAGATTGCAAATTCTCCTTTGGCTTTCTGTTTTCCATCGTTAGCAAACGTTATGTTAGTGGTAACAAGATTATTTGATGCAGTTGCTGTAAGTGCAATGTCGTTAATCGAATTATTTTTGCCGGCCATCAGTAGATTCACTTTAGTCGTAATCAGGTTATTCTGATTGTCAGCGACAACATATCCCGATTTTATATTTGATCCCGCAGCTTTAATCGATGGAGCGAATACCTCTACTTTAAATTTATCCTGAACATTATTATAAAACCCTATAATCTTAGCGGGGCTAAGTACCACTACAGGTAAATTGAGAATATTACTCAGGCTCTCTGAATTATTTATCTGAAACTCGAATGTCAGATTATTTTCTTTTTCGTCCGGCTTCTTTTTTTGCGGAGCGTTGATTAATGCTGGTAAATAAGGATGCAGTGTTTGCAATACACTATTAGCCATCGTGGTGAAAGAATACGCCCCCTTAACTTCACCATTTAGTATATCCGATTTTATATTCAATTGATTCATAGCAGAATCTTTCGACGCTTCTATCAAGAACTGATTCATATGGAAATGTTTATCTCCACTCACAAAATCCAACGTATCTATTCTAAGGTAGCCTACCGCATCGTCTATATTTGCTCCTTTGAAATTAGCACGCATTACAAAAGACAGATTAGAGTCTTTTAATTTATCTGCCAACTTCAAATCGTCTAATTCCAGATTGTATGCGTGGGCTTCGAAGTTGAGTTCCGGTAAATTTTTATCAGATAAATCAAATAAACCTTTTATGTTTAATTCGCCATTAGGCGTGTTTGCATGTAATTTTCCATCGACACGCAGACCATCATAATCCGCGTCGAACGTGATATCTTTATATTCGTAGGTTTTGTATGCAAAATCGTGAATTATACCTTGTGCATTCCCTCTTAGCTTACCATATTTGGGTTGTTCGAGGTCAACAGTAATATTTAGCGATGTTTTGCCAATATCTTTATTGTCTAATAGCCTGCCTAAATCGAAATTTGAGGTGTATACTTTTCCTTTTGCGTATGAGTTTATTCCTTTTGTCGGATTGATTCCAAAAAGTATATCTGTCTTGACGATGCCAAGTTGTGTATCTAGGCTACCAAATGCAGTCAATTGGTTGAGATATCCCGATATATCACCTTGGAACGAGATAGTCCCCAGATTGGTTATTTGCTTTGGTAGTTTATTTTTGTTTTTGGAAAGATTGCCGACTATTTCTTGTATTCCTTCACTACTAACAGTCAGGTTATCTATGCTTCCGAGTATGTACATCTTATCAGACTGTCTTAGATCCTTTATTTCTACATTCGAGATGAGGTGCATCTTATCGCCTAAGTCGAGTGAGAAATCTTCTACTTGTAGATTGTCTATCGTTCCCGATATATGCCCTCTCAATGTCACATAATTGTTGAAGTTTTTCAGAAGCGGTACAAAGGCTGATACATCTTTGGGCGCTATGTACGATGGTGCAATTATAAGATCTAGGTTCGCGTAATCGAGAATGTCTGTATGTACCGAATCCGCAGGTTTAGCAAGATTGACTTCGCATTTGTCGAACTGTAGAAATGACGAAGGCATATCGAGTCTGAACCCTCTCAGGTACGCTTTATTGTCTTGAGTGATAAGCCGACCGGTAAGATTTGTGATTTCAAGTCCGCTTTTCTCCTTTAGGTTTATACTCTTTATCTGGATGTTGAGAGAGTCGGGTAGGAGTGATTTTAGAGCGATTTTTGCGTTTAGATTCGAAACCTGTATGTGATTTTCATCGAATATATTCTCTTTAGCGGGTTTATCCTTTACATTGTAATAAAATTGTCCGTTCGAAATATTAACAGCACTCAACTTGATGTCGAGCTGACTTTTAGGTTTATCGTCTTTTGATTTGAATGCTTCGATAATGTACTGAATATTCAATGGCGCATTCGTAGAATCTTTTGATAAATGGACTTCGAAGTCAGACAGCCATGCAGAGGTAATAACTATCTTACTCTTAGCTAAAGCAAAAAGATCGATGCTGGCTGATATTCTATCTGCCATTAATACTTTTTCGTTCGATTGATCGTAAAGGTAAACGCTATCCAACTGGATGGAGTTGAACGGTTGGAAGCTAAGTTTTCCTATGCCTAATTCTGTGCCTATCTTAGCTTTAAGCTCGTCAACAATAATACCTTTGGCATATTCCTGCACTGCCGGCATATTCAGTAATCCGAATACTAACGTGATCAGTCCCAAGATTACACCCAGAAAGGTTAGAAATATATGCTTAAATCGTTTTATAGCGCGATATTTTTAGTACTACAAATTTATTAAAAAAAAAGGGTTTGCACCAGTTTATCGTTTGCTATATTTTACTATAATTTAGCTATTAAGAATATTTAAGGACATGAGCTCGCTATTTCTCTCTCGATTGTAACCTTGTTAATCCAATAAGGCTGTCATATCGTTCTCCGATAGGTCGATAATAGACAAAAATAGTGTATTCGTTTTCTGTCTCGAAGTAATTCCCTTCGATTGGGCCTGTCGAATAATTATTCCCCATTTTGGTGAGATATTGGTAATTATATAACCCTTGTTTCAGTAATAGAGTAAGTTTATATTCTTTTGTATTATAATCGTATTTCATCTCATATTTATCAGAGAATGTATTATTTGTAAAGTCTCCGTTTATATAGATACTTTCAAGTAGAGGTTCGTTCATAGCTAACGTAAAATGAGTGAAGAAATAATCGGCCTCAGTGTCGCTGAAATTGCTTTCTCGGCTACGTATTACGAAACGTCCGTTTTGGTCTTGGTCGTAACTGTAAGAGCGATTTGCCCGTACATTGTCAGTAGCTATATACATCGAATAATAAGGCTTGTCGTATTTGATATGCGCAACATTCATGCCATTAGCTCTGTAACTACCGGTTTCGAATCGGCGATATTCGTTTCCTGCTTCAAATATGAGATCACGACTGTGCTCATAGATCATTCTACTGGTATTTATAAAGCTTGGTTTGGTCAATTGTCGTTCATTATCTATTCTGTTATTCTGTTGAACGAATACTTTTAGTTCAGACAGTGGCTCCCGAATACTTAGATTGGGAAAATTGACGGTGATTCCTAATTGCTGGTGTTCCTTATTTGAATCTATATCTGTATTTGTCGATATCACATAACCGACATTTACCTTTGTGTCGAGTACCGAAAAACATGCCATTAGCAGTATGTTATCAGGATTATCTTCTTCGTATACCTCTACTGCATAATTTCCTGCAAACCTCAATTTCACATCTCTATTTGGAATATCCAGATTGAAATGTGTATATATCATTGTCGTATTTATAGATGGAGCGTCATCTTCTATCGGATTATCGTTAAATCCATCGAGATATTCTATATCGGATAGTTCTTTCGATTTTTTCCAATTGGCATCACAGTGTGTAATGCGGTATCTAAGTCTGTGAAACGAATTTTCCGAAATCCGGTCAAACCCAATATGGACATATTCATTGCTGTTTAGCTTCATGATAGGCTCTCTATTCCAATCGCCATTTATATTCACCTCGATAGTATGTATTTCGGGCGATATAGCTAGTGTTCTATAAGCTTGCGACCATGCTGTAATACAGGTCAATAGAAAGATGACAGTAAGTTTGAATCTATTCATGGGGATATAGAAATGGGTATACGCAAATGTAATAAAAAAAACTGCAAGGTGTAATTCTTGCAGTTTTAGTTATATAATTTAACAGAGTTATTATTCCTCTATATCTTCTTTCATATTGTGGAATACATTCTGAACATCTTCGTCATTTTCAAATTTGTCGAGAAGTTTCTGTATTTGCTCTTGTTGTTCCTTATTAAGCTCTTTCAGATCATTCGGGATGCGTTCGAATTCTGCACTATGAATTTCAAATTCATTTTCTTCAAGATATTTTTGAATATCAGAATACGACTTGAATTCTCCGTAAAGAATGATATCCTCGTCGTCGTTTTCTATTTCATCTACACCATAATCGATAAGTTCCAGTTCCAGATCTTCGAGCGAAACACCTTCTTTGGGTGCTATTTTGAAAACACATTTATGATCGAACAAGAATTCAAGGCTGCCCGATGTTCCTAGCGAACCACCAAGTCTATTGAAGTAGCTGCGTATGTTGGCAACAGTACGGGTTGGATTGTCGGTAGCAGTTTCCACGGCAATAGCAATACCATAAGGGCCATATCCCTCATATAGAACTTCTTTGTAGTCGGCTCCGTCTTTGGCTGTAGCTTTCTTTATGGCGCGCTCCACATTTTCCTTCGGCATATTCTCTTTCTTCGCTTGTTGCATCAATACACGAAGACGAGGATTTGTATCAGGTTCAGGACCAGCCTCTTTAGTTGCTATTGTAATTTGTTTACCAAGTTTAGTGAACACACGAGCCATATTGCCCCAGCGTTTCATCTTAGTTGCTTTGCGATATTCAAAAGCTCTTCCCATAGGTTTTTCTATATATATGTACGGTAATAAATTTTCTGTATGCAAAATTATAAAAAATATTCATATACCGCTAAAAAGAATGCACTCACTAATTATAATGATTTTTATTAGTGAATATAGCAATATTTAGGGATTGCCGCAGTGTTGATCTTTCTTTTCCTTTGCGTCGTTTTACCAACGTAAAAATAAATTCAATAAAAACAATCTTAACAATGAAAAAAAATAGCATTTTGCTACTTATTCTGTGCTGTATTACTGTTTTTTGTCAGGCCAAAGATATTCGGGGATCAGTAAAAAGTTCGGACGGTGAAAATCTCGAATATGTAGCTGTTCATATAGTTGGTACCCAGAGTGGTAGCATAACCGACTCTTTAGGTGTATTTATGATCAAAAATATAAATCCCGGTAATTATAAATTGACAGTTTCTTTACTCAATTATAAAACAAGGACAATCGATGTAGCTGTCCGTTCAAATACGGAGGTAACGGATGTTCCGGTAATTATATTGGAAGAATCTGCTCAGAATTTGGGCGAGGTTGTTGTCTCGGCTCAAGCTCACAGATATACCACTCAACGTATATCGGGTTCTATTCGTCTCAATGAACCATTGATTCAGATTCCTCAGAACATACAAGTTATCAATAGCGATATAATGCTCGATCAGCAAATAACCAGTATGAGTGACGGTATTACCCGTAATGTCAGCGGGGTAACCCGTCTTGAGCACTGGGGCGATTCATATACGCGCGTAAACATGCGTGGTAGCCGTGCTGCTGCGTTTCGCGAAGGTATGAATGTTACTTCCAACTGGGGGCCTCTAACGGAGGATATGAGCTTTGTAGAACGTATCGAATTTGTAAAAGGACCAGCCGGCTTTATGATGTCGAACGGTGAACCTAGTGGTATTTATAATGTGGTAATGAAGAAACCCACAGGACAGAGAAGAGGACAAGCTTCGTTTATGTTCGGTAGCAACGATCTGTATCGTGCTACATTAGACCTAGATGGTGTAATGGATAAAGAAGGTAAACTATTATATCGTTTAAACCTGATGGGACAAACGATGAATTCGATCAGACAATATGAATTCAATAAGAGATATAGTGTTGCTCCGGTTATTACATACGATATAGATGATAAAACGAAGTTGACAGCAGAATACGCTTACCAATACATGGAGTCTTCTAATACAGGATCGTTTTACAGTTTCTCTCCGAATGGATATGCCGATCTTCCATACGATTACTCAATATTAGAGCCAGGGCTAGAACCCACAGTTATAAAGGATCATAGTCTTATCCTTAATCTTCAACATGAGTTGAGTAAAAACTGGAAGTTGACCGCTCAGGCTGCATACTTCAATTATAATAAAGAGGGTAGTTCTATGTGGTATGGATCTGTGGCAAGCAATGGTGATATGATCAGAACCGTAAGTATAGGTGATGCTATTAATGAGATGAAGTTTGGTCAGGTCTTCGTAAATGGAGAAGTGAAAACGGGAGCCGTCAACCATCGTATATTAGGAGGTTTGGATATTGGTGATAAACATTTTTGGGGAGACTGGAGCCAAACTCATGCATTGGATTCAGTTGGTACATATAATATTTATGACACAAATCGTAAATCGGGTAATCCATATTGGGGATATCCTCAATTCGACAGAACCCGAAGTATGAAAGAGAGAGCTAATACTACTCAAATTTCGCAATCGTATACAGGATTGTATGTGCAAGACGAATTAGGTTTCTTTGACGAAAGACTAAGATTAACTCTTGCCGGTCGTTATACATTTGTGAAAGATGATTCGTATGGAACTACTGTGACTGATGAGAAACATTTCTCACCCCGTGTCGGTCTTAGTTTCTCTATGGATAAAAACTCGTCAGTGTATGCTCTTTTCGATCAAACTTTCAGTCCGCAAATGGGATTGCTTCGTGGCGGAGATAAAGTGAAACCGATAACCGGTAGTAATTGGGAATTAGGTTTGAAACGTATGTGGTTTGGTGGTCGATGGAATACAAGTCTTTCGGTATATCAAATAATGAAAAATAATGAAACAACTTCTGACCCTGATAACAAAGGAGATGAAACTTACCTTATTCAAGTTGGTCAATCGAAAGCTCAAGGGGTAGAATTCGACATGATGGGTGAAATCGTTAAGGGGTTGAGCGTTGTTGCTAACTATGCTTATACCGATTATAAAGTGACAAAATCGATAAACGAAAAACGACCTGTTGGTATGCGTTTACCAGGACATGCTAAGCATCTTTTCAATATATGGTTGAAATATCAGTTTTCAGAAGGTATTCTTAAAGGCTTCAATATTGGTGGAGGTCAAACCTCGATGCTCGATCGTAGTACATGGGGAGGGCTTGTCGATGGCAAGTCGGGTTTACCTGATTATTATAAGTTTGATGCGGTTGCAGGTTGGCGCAAAGGAAATTTGATAATAGGATTGAATGTATTTAATGTCTTCGATAGATATTTATACAGTGGTTCTGTGTCGGGTAATGTATATTATTGGCAGTCCGAGCCTAAACGTAACTTCAGAATGGGTATTACCTATAATTTCTGATCGTTGAAATGAAAAAACTATCATTTAGAAAAATAGCTTACTGGTTGCATCTTTGGCTCGGGGCACTTTCGTCACTTGTAATATTCATTGTAGCTGTCACAGGATGTATTTACGTTTTTCAATTAGAATTACGAAGCATTTTTCAACAATCGCAATATGTGGAGATACAAGATAGACCGTTTTTGTCACCCTCGGAGCTAAAAGAAAAAGCTAACCAGTATGTATATGCAGTGGCGGCCGATAGCGCCAATGTTATCTATGGCGTAGCCTATGGCAAGAGGGATAAGGCTGCCACGCTTGCGTATAATCATTACGAGGATGGATATACAATATTAATGTTGAATCCTTACTCGGGAGATTACATTTATAAGCAGACATTGAAAGGCGATTTTTTCAGAATCATTCTTGCAGGACATCGTAGTCTGTGGTTGCCTTACGATATTGGACGTCCTATTGTAGGCTGGTCGGTTCTGGTATTTGTTATTGTAACTATTTCGGGAATCGTACTTTGGATACCTAAAAGATGGAATAGAAAATCGTTGAAATCTATTCTTACGATCAAGCGGAAATCAAATTCATATAAGCTCAATTACGATTTGCATAAAGTTATAGGATTCTATGTGGCACTGATCGCCCTTATAATATCTATAACCGGTCTGACATGGAGCTTCAAATGGTTCGCAAATTCTTATTATACTGTTATCTCGGGTGGAGAAGAACTGAAACAATGGAAACCGGCTTTGTCTGATACGACATTGACAGCCTCGACTCTCAACTTGGATGATCGACTATGGGATCAGGTGAAGCAAGAGTATCCGATAGGAGAGCAAGGTACATTTATGTTCGATTTCCCTAACAAGAAAGCGGATGCTTATCGCATTTGCTTCAATCCGGCGAATGATGATACATATTACAAAAGACATTTTCGTTTCTTCGATCAGAACACGCTGGAAGAACTCGAAGGTGGTGGTATCTATGGCACTGCTTACGAAGATTCGTCTGCCGGTGATAAGCTTTATCGTATGACCTACGATATTCATGTTGGAGCTATTGGCGGACTACCGGGTAAGATAGTCGTTTTTCTTGCAAGCTTAGGTATTGCCAGTTTGCCGGTCACCGGATACATCATTTGGCATAAGAAAAGAAAGAAATCAAAGAAGGGGAAGAAATAGATATATAAACTTTCTACCGATAAAAAGCAGATATAATTAATATGAATTATATTTGCTTTTTCTTTTATACGAAAATATCTACACATAGCTTGAAAACAATAAGATGGAAAAACTTAGATATCTGAAACTAGATGCTTTTATTGCCGGAGAGTCTAATGGGAATCCTGCTGCATGCATATATCTTGAAAAGGATCAGATTTTATCTGAATCTGATATGCAGAATATAGCTAAGGAGCATAAAGGCTTTGTGTCCGAAGTTATTTACTGTGCTATGGTTGATAGCTCTTCGTGTAATTTGAGATATTACTCGTCGGAATGCGAAGTCGATTTTTGCGGACATGGTACAATTGCGTGTATGTACCATTTATTAAAAACGGATGAACAGCTCAAACAACTACCCGAAATAAAAATAAATACAAAAAAAGGCAGTTTAGTAGTTTATAACGAGCTTCAATCTTTAGATGCAGTTTTCATAACAGCTCCAAACCCCGAGTATTTATCGGTGACAGTTGCAGCAGAAGAAATCTCCGAGAATTTAGGTGTTATACAAAATATGCTTGATAAGCAATATCCTATTAATTTTATTAATGCCGGCTTAAGAACTCTTATAATACCGATTACCAATCTGGATAATATATTAGCCTTAAATCCAGATGAAGAAACATTGAAAGCTTTCTGTATAACAAATGAGATTGACATTATACTTGTTTTTACTACAGATGTAACTAATGAGAATAATAAGATAAGAACTCGTGTGTTTGCTCCTAAATTTGGTTATCTGGAAGATGTAGCCACAGGATCGGGCAATTCTGCTATGGGTTACTATATGCTTAAGCATAATCTATGGAACAGAGAACCTATTTCTATTGAACAAAACGGAGAACAAAACGCTTATAATGTAGTTAAATTAAAAATGAGTGAAAGAAAAGTTCTTTTTGGAGGCAGTGCTTCTGTGAAAATAGAAGGAACTTATTTTCTTAATACAAGTGATAAGTAAAATAAATACGTAGTGAATAAATCGACTAAGATAAATTTTATTCTACCATTCAAACCTCGCCGTCCGGCAGGTGGATTTCGGGTAATGTATGAATATGCCAACCGATTAGCAAAGAAAGGATATTCGGTTCATCTTACATATCCTATCCGTACACAGTATATGGAATATCGTTTGCCTTATGTCGCTCGTTATATTCTGTCTAAGGTAGAAGGCTTTCGTAATGACAAGTGGTTTAATTTCGATCCGTCTATTACGATGTCTTATGTTCCCCAAGTAGATGACAGATATGTAGTAGATGCAGATGTTGTAATTGCTACATGGTGGTCTACTGTCTTAGAAATGGGTAGGCTAGGTGCGGCGAAAGGTAAAAAGATAAATCTTATTCAAGGTTTTGAAAACTGGACAGGGCATGAAGACCTATTATATGCTTCGTACGATATGCCTGATACAACAAATGTTGTTGTAGCCTCTTACCTTAAAGAGATTGTAGAGCAGCATACATCTAAGCCTGTTGCATTAATATATAATGCTGTCAATAATAAAGAGTTTTTTGTAAAAGATAAAATAGAAGAGCGAACGCTTGCAACAGTTGCGATGACCTATTCTATACAAGAAATAAAAGGGTCTGAATATGGTCTGAAAGCATTAATGCTTGTGAAAGAAAAATATCCTGAGTTGCAAGCCTATCTATTCGGTGTGTGCCCTCAGCCGGAAGGTTTGCCCGACTGGATCAAGTTTTATCGTGCGCCAGATAATCTTTGCGATATATATAATCGTAATGCGATATTTCTTTCTAATAGTTTTACCGAAGGTTTCCCACTTACACCTGCCGAAGCTTTATTCTGTGGATGTGCATTAATTTGTACCGATATAGCCGGACATCGTGAATTTGCTATTGATGGAGAAACGGCTTTACTTGTTGAGGTGAAAAATGCAGAGCAGATGGCTGAAAGAATTTGTTATTTGATCGATAATAATGAAGAGCGCATCTCATTGGCGCATAGGGGTAATAATTACATTCAACGTTTTAGTTGGGAAAGTGCCATTGAGAAGATGGAAAATTTAATTAAACAGATTGTATAATATATTGAAGATTGTAAATATTTTGCACATTTACTTGTTATCTCTTAAATAATATATATTTTTGTAAACGTATTTGGTTTGGATAATTCATTTCGGATTATCTGATTAAAAGGGAATCAGGTGAAAATCCTGAACAGACCCGCTACTGTAAGTTCTAACGAACAACATTTTGACATTACCCTCGCCACTGTTAGAAACAGTAAGCAGTGAACAGTAAACAACAATTTGGTTGATAACTGATGACTGACAACTGATATGATGGGAAGGCCGTTCAAAATGAGAACAAGTCAGGAGACCTGCCAGACAAAATAAATATTCAGACTTTCGAGGAATAAAGTCTTGAGATCAAATGCACATGGTTGCACGTTTGTATTTATACATTTTGATTATCATTTCATTTCTTCTGTTAAGACTATTCAACTTTAGTCTGGATTAGTATTATACTAAATAAACTGATAATTATAATGAAAAGAAAGTACTTAGGTTTAGTGGCATTTTTTGCTTTGACTTTTACATTCGCATCATGTTCTGATGACGACGATGTAACAAATTCTGATGAAACGGTTGTAATAGAAAATGATAAAGCTCCGGCTACTATGGCTGCCGATGGTTTTTATATTTTGAATGAGGGTAATTTTACTACAGATAATGCCAGTTTAAGTTTCTTCAATAATGACGGAGCTATATCTTATCGCGCGTATGCTGCTGCAAATTCGGGAGAGACTCTAGGTAAAACAGGGCAATTTGCAACAATTTATGGTGATAATGTTTATATAGTATCGTTTGGCGGAAATAGGCTTGTAGTAGCAGATGCTAAAACATTGAAGAAGAAGGCGGCTATTGAAAATATTGCAGGGAGCGACAATGCGGCACGCTCTTTTGTAGGGGTGAATAGTAAGAAAGGCTATATATCTACTAATAGTGGAATTAGCCTCTTTGATATTGAGCAGTTGAAAGTAGGTACAACTATTGCTGGTATTTCCGGCGAAGTTGTTAATATGTGTCTTGCAGGTAAATATGTATTTGCAGCTGTTATCTCGGAAGGTATTTATGTTATAGATACTTCAACTGATAAAGTAGAAAAAGTTATAAAAGACAATACAATAAATTCAGTTGCACAAAGCAAGGACGGAAATATTTGGGCTGGTGCTACCAGTAAACTGATTAAGATAAATCCATATACATTTGAAGCAACGACAGAAGTTTCGTTTTCAGATACCCATATCGAATATTCTTGGAATGTAGGGAGTTTTTGTGCCAGTACTCAACAAAATGTTTTGTATTGGAAAGATGGGAATAAAGTTGCTAAATATGATATAAATAGTAAATCGCTTAATTCAGCATTTTATACGCTGGGTAAGCATGATAATGGTGACCAGCTTCTTTTTTATGGTGCAGGATTAAGAGTAGATCCTTTAACCGACAATATAGTTTTGTCAATGACAACAGGTGTATGGGGTAATGATATAAATGTAGTACAGTTATTGACACCTCAAGGAGCATTGAGTAAAACGATAAACGTAAAAGGAGGTGCAGATAATACCGATTACTATTGGTTTCCGGCTATGCCATTCTTTAAAGACGTAAACGCTCCTGCTATATTGACTAATCAAATCGTGTTGAAGCCTAACGAAGAAAAGACAATTGATCTGAATGAAGTAATTATAGATGCCGATAACGCATCATCATCTATAATTAAGAGTCTGCTTACTTCGTCTGCTGAGGGTGATATTGCTCAATATGAATTGCAAAAAAATATGCTGACCCTGAAATCTTCGGCTAAGACCGGAAAGATGGTTATTAAACTACAAGCAAATTCAAATGGCAAGATCGTAGAAAAAGATATAAGAATAGATGTCAGAAATTGACGCTTGTTTTATTTGTGTATAGGTAAAAGAGAGAGGCTGTTCGTGGTGGAACAGCCTCTCTTGATTTAAGCCCTTTTCGGATTCACTACTTTACTTAATTTATTTAGATCATATCAGTGCTTCTCTTGATGAAATTGTTCAGAGCTTCACCTTTCAGCATGCCATTCGATAATAGAGCCAAATCGATAAGTTGACGTACGGTTTTGCTTTCAGCTGCATAAGCCGTTACAGCATCTTTTTCTTTGCCCTCTACATCTGCCATAACCTTTTTGATCAGTGGATGTTCGGTATTCAATACCAAATTGTAATTATTAGGCATTTCACCATAGAACGACATTCCGGTTTGCATAGCAGACATCTCTCTCATACGACGCATAAACTCGTTTTGAGTGATTTGTATTGGCTGCGCTTTTTCACCTAATGCTTTATAATCGATTGTAAACTCTGTTTTCTCAATTTTAGGAAGTTGAGAAGTGAATGTTTCGCTCAATTCTTCTTTTTGTTTATCGGTGAGATTAACCTCTACTGCGTCTTCCTTTGCAATAAGATTGTCAGCTGTATCGCTATCTACACGCACGAAGCGGCTTTTCTCGAATTTTTGTTCAAGTAGTCCGGCCATGTGTACATCTAGCTGCCCATCGAATAAAATTACATCATATCCCTTTTCGGTAGCATTGTTAATATAGGTATATTGCTCGTCTTTATTACTTGCATACAAATATATCAGATTACCTTCTTTATCTGTTTGATCGGCAGATATAAGTGTCTTATATTCTTCGAACGTAAATGCTTTTCCATCTGTATTTTTTAGTAGACAGAATTTTTGAGCACGATCGTAGAATTTCTCGTCAGTCAGCATGCCATATTCGATAAATACTTTCAAGCTATCCCATTTTGCTTCAAATTGGGTGCGATCGTTTTTGAATATTTCCTCTAATCTGTCAGCTACCTTCTTTGTGATGTGATTAGATATCTTTTTCACATTCTGATCGCTTTGCAGATATGAACGGGATACATTCAACGGAATATCCGGAGAATCGATAACACCATGCATCAGTGTTAAGAACTCAGGAACGATTCCTTCTACCGAATCGGTTACGAATACCTGATTGCTGTATAATTGTATCTTATTTTTGTTGAGATCTACATTGCTCTTTATTTGAGGAAAATATAAGATACCTGTCAGTTTGAACGGATAATCGACATTCAGGTGAATCCAGAACATCGGTTCGTCAGACATCGGGTATAGATCCTGATAGAATTTTTTATAATCTTCGTCTTTCAGGTCTGCAGGTTTACGTGTCCAGATTGGATTCGTGTCATTGATTATGTTGTCTTCTTCGGTTTCTACCGATTTGCCATCTTTCCATTCTGTTTTTTTACCAAAAGCAACAGGTATAGGTAAGAAGTGACAATATTTCTTTAATAAACGACTGATTTCACCTTCTTCAAGAAAGTTCTTGTTCTCATCATCTATATATAAGATAATGTCGGTACCTCTTTCAGCTTTTTCTACATTCTCCAATGTATATTCAGGAGAACCGTCGCAGCTCCATTTAACAGCCTGAGAATCTTCCCTGAATGATTTAGTAACGATTTCTACCTTTTGTGATACCATAAATGAAGAATAGAAACCTAACCCGAAGTGTCCGATGATAGAATTCGCGTCATTTTTATATTTATCGAGAAACTCATTTGCAGAAGAGAAAGCTATCTGATTGATATATTTTTCAATTTCTTCGGCATTCATTCCTATACCTTTATCCGATATAGTGAGTGTACCTTTCTCTTTATCAATGCTTACACGTACAGTGATATCTCCAAGTTCTCCTTTGAATTCGCCCAAAGAAGAGTATGTTTTTAGCTTTTGTGTAGCATCTACTGCATTCGATACTAATTCACGAAGAAATATTTCGTGATCGCTATACAAGAATTTCTTTATGATGGGGAAAATATTATCGGTTGTAACCCCAATTTTGCCTTTTTGTTCCATAATGATATTTTAAGTTATTAGTTATATTATTTTGATTCTATTAAAGCAAATAAGATGCCAGACAGATCGGACGTGTCATATTGTCTTGTTAGATCCTTAATGTTCTTAAAATGAATAAATTATTGAGGGCTTAAATTGTTAAAAATAGGCTTATTTTGGCTGATAGATTTTTTTTATGTCATATTTAACATGTTTTCTGCATGTGTTAAATATCTATTAATCAATACATTAATTTGTAGCTATTAGTTGTTTTGACAATTGTTTCTTAAAAAAACTATATTTATTTCATTTTAACTAAAAAAACTCGTTACATTTGCTTTATAATTAATAAGAAATAAAGATTCTTATGACTTGAAAACTAATGGATTATTTATCACGCTAAATACTGAAATTATGAACACAACTAATCACAAAAATAATAAAGAGTTTGAAGATAAATTAGTCGATCTTCAAAACAATATGATGAATTTTGCATTAACTCTTACATCTAACAGAGAGGAAGCAAAAGATTTGCTACAAGAAACAACACTAAGAGCGCTTGATAATAAAGAGAAATATTATGAAAACGTAAATTTCAAAGGTTGGGTGTTTACTATTATGCACAATATATTTGTGAATAACTATCGTCGTGTGGTTCGTAGCCAAACAATGATAGACCAAACCGAAAACCTGTACCATTTGAATATGCCTCAGGATTCAGGCTTTGATACTCCTGATGGTGCTTATACAGTGGCTGAGATTACAAAAGTGATCAATAGTTTCTCTGACGAGTACAAGGTGCCTTTTACAATGCATGTTTCAGGGTATAAATATGAAGAGATTGCTCAAAATCTTGTTTTACCTATCGGTACAGTAAAAAGTCGTATTTTCTTTGCAAGAAAAAGACTGCAAGAATTGTTGAAAGATTACAGATATCAAGATAAAGACTAACTTCCGATATAAGTTCGCAAAAGGGTCTGCAATACAATATTGCAGACCCTTTTTATTTTGAGAAATAAACCTCTTTTAATAAATAAAACAAATGTTATATCACGTTTATTTATTAAGTTTGTACAAGAAATTATAAATAATCACGATTTTAATTAAGTTTATATGCACAATTGGTTTGAATGTAAGGTGAGTTACGAAAAAATGCTCGAAAATGGAATGCAAAAGAAAGTAACAGAACCTTATTTGGTTGATGCCTTATCTTTCACTGAAGCAGAAGCACGCATTACAGAAGAAATAAGACCATATATAACAGGCGAATTTACAATAGCAGATATAAAAAGAGCAAAGCTGTCGGAGTTGTTTTTTAATGATAATGGAGATCGCTTTTTTAAAGCTAAAGTTTTCTTTATCACACTGGATGAAAAAAGTGGATCAGAAAAGAAAACTGCAGTGCAAATGTTGGCACAGGCCTCTGACCTTAAGGAAGCTCTTCGAGTAGTTGAAAAAGGTATGGAGGGAACGATGGCCGATTATACTATTGGATCGCTAGCCGAAACATTGATAATGGATGTTTTCCCATATTCGGAAGATGCCAAAAGGAAAATTATATTGACTTAAGTTTAGTATTTGGTAGATGAGTGTTGCTGAAAATATAATAAAAATAAAAAAAGACTTACCAGCTAATGTAAAGCTTGTTGCTGTATCTAAATTTCACCCGGCAGATACTGTCCGCGAAGCTTATGATACAGGGCATCGTATTTTCGGCGAAAGCCGAATGCAAGAACTGAGTGAGAAGCATCAGCAACTGCCCGACGATATAGAGTGGCACTTCATAGGCCATTTACAGACAAATAAAGTAAAAGCTATAATTCCATACACTCATGCAATACACAGTGTAGATAGCTGGAAGCTATTCGCCGAGATAGAAAAGCAGGCTGCAGCATTTGAGAAACCTATATGCTGTTTACTGGAAGTGCATATTGCAAAGGAGGATAGTAAATATGGTTTTTCTTTCAACGATTGTCGGCAATTTATGGAGCAAGGCGAGTGGAAGAAGTACAAATATGCTTATATTGGTGGTTTGATGGCAATGGCTACTAATACTGAAGACGAAACTCTGATACGAAAGGAGTTTAAAAACCTAAAATCTTTCTTTGATGAACTGAAGGCTAACTATTTTTCAGAGGATGATTCGTTCTCCGAAATATCAATGGGAATGTCAGGTGATTATAAAATTGCTGTAGAAGAGGGATCAACTATGGTGCGCATAGGTTCGTCCATTTTCGGAAATCGGGAGTATTAATGCAAAATACAAAATAGATTATGAATATACAACAGTTGGAATATATTATCGCCGTAGATAATCATCGGCATTTCGCTAAGGCTGCTGAAGCGTCTTTTGTAACTCAACCTACCCTGAGTATGATGATTCAGAAGCTTGAGGATGAGTTGGGGGTGAAAATATTCGACCGTAGCCAGCTACCTGTTCAACCGACTGTTATTGGTACGCAGATTATCAATCAGGCACGTGTTATCGTTTCGCAGGTTAAACAAATAAGAGAAATTATTCAGGAAGAAAAAGGTGTTGTGCAAGGGATATTCAAGTTGGGTATAATCCCAACGATTGCTCCTTACCTTTTGCCAAAACTAATGCAGATTCATGACAAGAATGGTTTCGATATAGTACTTGTGATAGAAGAAACTACGACAGGGCAGATAATAGATAAGCTACTGAATGGTGCACTTGATGGCGCTATTTTGGCCACACCATTGAAAAATGATAAGATTAGCGAGCATCCGATTTACTATGAACGATTCTATGCATATGTATCTCCCCGCGAGACTTCACTATATGCCAAGAAAGAATTGGAAGAGGATGATTTGAATGTTAATCGTCTATGGTTACTCGAAGAGGTTCATTGTTTCCGTAGTCAGATATTACGTATTTGCAACACTCGAAAACGTAAGAGTTCTCATTCTTTATTCTCGTATGAGGCCGGAAGTATCGGGACTTTGGTAAACATTGTCGACAACAATAGTGGATTGACTATAATACCCGAAATGGCGATTGAAGAACTGTCTGAAAAACAAAAGAAGAATATTCGTCCATTAAAAGGGATGAATCCTGTTCGTGAGATCAGTCTTATTACCCGTCGCGAATTTTTGCGCGAGCGCGTACTTGATATAATTATTTCGGAAGTGAAAGAATCTGTGCCTAAAGAATTATTAAATCCAGATTTGAAGAAATTTGTTGTGGATATTTAATGAATAGTATACGAGAGTTGTATTATTGAATATAAAAAGAGTGATAGAAAATAGACTATCACTCTTTTTTTGTTAGATTCATCTTAGGTATTGTTATAATACCGAGGTGTTATATATTACATAATACCGAAGTGTTATATATTACTGGATATAATTCCCAATAGTTAATGATGAAGATATGCTTTCAGTTGATTTCTTTGTTTGGTTATATTCTGTTTCACTGATAACTTTGACATACTTATCGGTAAACAGACGTCCTTCCCCGATAGGTATTAGAGTAGAGTTTCCATAATTTTCTTTCATAATTATGACATATTCATGGTTCTTTATACCAATTATTTTCCCTTCATTATCTCTATCTAATTGTCCTGATAGTACAGTGAAGAAAATATGATCCCTTCCCGGACTAGAAATTTTCTCATCAAGGAAAATAGTAAAATTATCTCCTTCACCAGAGATAAAAGTACCTTCCGATTCATGTTTGGCTCTAAGAAAATCGGTATTAACTATTACTTCATGTGATTCCATATCAATATTCAATCCCTGTAGGTTATAGAATTTCATTTTATGATCTACAGGATATGTATTAAGCATAGCATCTCCATCTATGGTTGATTTCTCGCATAGAATGTGAGCTCTATAGAAACCTTCGATGTTAGGAGGATTTACCCCTCTATAGATTGTAGCTTGAAGTTTATTGAGCAATACATCTTCCATTGCTGGGGTGACAATTTCATTGTATCTGTCTTGTTCTAGTTTGACTAATAAATTGTCATCATTGCTATCATTGTCATCACTGCTACAAGAATAGCTGGCGATAATGAGAACCGATAAAATTAAAGAGAATGTAGCTGATTTTAAAAAATGCATTTTTTTCATGTAAGTTTGTTTTTGATATATTAAGGATGCAAAGTTAGTGCTTATATTTTAAAATATATAAGTATTTAATAAATGAAAAAAAGAAAGTAGGAAAGATCTTGGTTGATGCTCCTTAATGCTGAATAATCAGAGGATAATCGACAAAATATTCTGTCGAATTGTAATCTGCCGTTGAAAAAAGTGTATAAAGATTGGCAACCTGTGCAATTATTACGGGAAAAGTTTTATCTTTGCGCTATTGGTGGTATATCCTTGGGAATTTGTCAATGATACCAAAATATATGGGGAATTAGCTCATCTGGCTAGAGCGCAACGCTGGCAGTGTTGAGGTGATCGGTTCGAGTCCGATATTCTCCACAATAGTACGAATAGAGGCTTTCAGAAATGATTTGCTTCTATTCTTTTTTTATGAAAAAATCAATAAATACATACTTTTATGAACTGATTGACTTGAATGTTTTACAAATGTTTTACAAAACATATTAAAGCTAATATTTTTATAAAAATCAGTGCTGTACTCCATCGTGTAATTATCAATTTGCAGGAATTTTATATTTCTTTTATCATTTCAAACTGCATACCTGTAATTTCAATATTTTTTGATTTTAAGAATTTAGTAATCGAACTACATGAAATATCAGTATTTATAATTTTTACAACATTATTTTCATTGAGTCTGACTATTTCTTTAAGCAGTAGTGATGCAACTCCTTTTCTTCTGTTTTGTTTGTCAACTGCTATTTGAGTAATATCTCCTGAAGTAGGTTCAAAAACGCAATATCCGATGAGTGAGTTTTCGAGAAAAACTCCTATACTAACAAAGCCTTTGGCTGTCCTTTTGATGGATTCAAAACTATTTTGCCATGATGGACAAAAATCCCAAAAAGTAGATATTGAATTAAAATTCTCAATATTAATTTGTTGTATTGAATATGGGATATCAGATGTTTTAAATTTTTTATCAATTAATTGATTTTTCTGTGTAAAATAGTTGAATTCACGAGTTACTTCGAAACCGATATTTTTATAGACAGAAATAGCCTTCGTATTGTGTTGTAAAACTTCCAAAAGATATTGTTCAATGTTCCTTTCTCTCAAATAAGGAATGGAATATTCAAAAATTTTGGTAGCTAACCCCTTCCCCCTATAATTCTTTAATGTTCCTGTTCCTGTATCGTAAGCTGTTAAGATTCCGTTGAAATATCCTGTTCCATTAAGAGTAAAAGCTGCTATTTCATTTCCGTCAAATGCAGCAAAAGATATATCAGGATCAAAGCCTCGTCGTTCCAACATGATTTGAAGTTGCTCTTTGTCCAGTTGAATTTCATAATCGGCAAATGCCTGACTGAAAGCCTGAAATATTGTATCAAAGTTTATTTTACTAAGGGATTTAATTTCCATTTATTAATCGTTTTTTATAAAGCTAATAAATTTCTCAAAATCCTCAAAAAAAGTTCAAGACTTTGGTGCGATATTCCACAAAAAATATAATCCTCAAACAGAAAATGTTCGAGGATTTTTATTAGTCATTAATTTAGTAATTTGTCTTAACTTTTACTTATTATGTCCGGGGGCATAATGCTTAGCAGACTGACTTCCCGTAATTTTTTTTGCTTGTCCTGGAGGAATTCCGTTTTTATTGGTATGTACTGTTTTACATGATGACATAAACAATAATCCAATAAGCAGAGATACGAATAATACTAATCTTATCATGACATTTTTGTATTGGTAATAGAAAATGTAACATAGTTTGAGTAGTATTTGTTCTGCCTATTTAGAATTATTGCACTAATAGTATAAGAAGGTTATTTAAAGCAGGTATGGTAAAGCCAACATTTTTTTGAATTCTTCCATACAGGAGTTTGAGGTTTGATATCAATTATTGTTTACAACTGTAATATATAATACTCTCTTTCTACATCAAAGATAAAGTCAGCAAAATTAATCACTTTCTCAAAATTCTCAATATATATGCTTTGTATTTTAAATTAATTGGTCGATTAACTTTCTTTATTTTTATTCAACATCTTTTCTATTAAACCATTACGATACAAATGCGTCAAATAGACATAAGAGGGTATTAGTGTTCAATTAACAAATTAAATTATGACGAATTGTAAAAGATGTGACGAGTTACTTTCCATTTTAAGAGATGTAAAAGCATTGATGGATAGCGATAGTTATTCGATAAGCTATGATAGCATCTATGACAGAGTCTCGGCTGCTGTAAACGAGGATAACAATTAACTTTTAAAATAAGGCTTCTGCAATCTGATTGCAGAAGCCTTTTATCGTCTCGAAATAACAAATCCCTACATCTTCATGTAGGGATTTACTTTTTATTTTCCGTGAAACAATAGAGGGGTATATTATCCTCTGCTTTCCATACTGTGTTTGTCGGGGTTGAGCCTTTTATTTACGCCCTCCACATTTTTATCACTTACCTCAGTTGGAGTTTTGCTTTGATCTTTTTCGTTTCTTGCATCTTCGTAGCCAATGGTTTCTTCCGACGATTTATTTACTTTTTCATTACTCATGGTTCAATAGATTTTAAAGTTGTTGTATATCTCTTTAACATACTCGATAGGGTTAATGTTTAGTATGAGTTAAAATAATAACCTAAAAAAAAGCCCATGATTTTCACCATGAGCTTATTATCTGTTTATCTATTTTTATTTGCGACGGAAAGCGATCGGCTTAAACCATGTCAATACTCTCCACAGCCATTCCACCGGACCGTAATAATACCGTTTCATCCACCAGTTGCTATATAGTATTTGCACAGTATATACCACCAAACCTACCAGCAGACATTGCAAGAAACTCAATTCTACGGCAAGGTTAGCACCGAACCCATAGAACAGTGTTACACCTATTATCGATTGTGCCATGTAGTTTGTCACACTCATGCGCCCCACAGGAGCCATCCTGTCCATGCCGCTACGTAGCCTTGTGTTGTAGTATAGCAAGGTGAAGCCCGAAATATAGATCATCATCTGACCAAGGTTAGCATACGATTTGAATAAGGTAGTGCCCACTTCGAGAGCAAAATCGGTAACGCCCAGATAAGGTAATATAAGAACGATTGTATAGAAAAAGATAAACCATACAATGCTGTAAGGTAATGCTTTACTACTGCATTTTATCATCTTTTCCTCACTCTTATGTATTCCGAAACGCCTAATAAGCATACCGGCAATAAATAATCCGATCAACTGAGGATAACGCAGGTTATTAAATACCCATAGTAATTTAGCTGCCTGTCCTTTCCACAAATTGAACTCAAGTACATCGGCAAAAGAGCCGTGTATGTATATATCTGCACACTGAGCATACAGCCCATCCATAAATGTTACCGCATTAGCCGGCTCGTTGGGAGCATTACCGTTTAATAGTGAGATGAAACTTACTATCTCAGGTATTTGAAGGAACAACAATGCCGCTATCGCAATCAGCCATTTTGTAGGCACTTTGAACAGTGGGATAAGGAATACTCCGAGAATAGCATATACAACGAAGAACTCACCCATGTATATCAATCCGTTCAGGTATCCTAGTACCAATAATATGGTCAGCCGCCACAGAAATCGTAGACGGAAATCGACTCCTTTGTCTGCCTGCGAATCCATTTGCATGAAAAAACTAAGACCGAATAGTAGGGAGAATATGGCATACGCTTTACCCGCAAAGAGAAAAGCAACTGTTGCATAGACAGCATTATCTACCGATTGCCAAAAAGGGGATGCCAGTTCGGGTACAATCATTAAATCGAAATGCTCCATACAATGGAACATCAGAATGCCGAATAATGCAAATCCGCGGAGAGCATCGATCGAATTAATACGTTTCTTGGGTGCAATAGCAGGTGTGTGATTCATTATATCTAAAAGGTTATCTGTACAGAAGGCTCATCGCAAATAGCATGAGCCTTCTTGTATTGATATTATATATTTTATTTCTTTTCTTTCAGCAGTTGCTCCAGCAGAGCAATCTTTTCCTGATCGGCTTGAAGCATACGCTCGCAAAGTTCAACGATTTTGTCTACGGGATTAAATGTATTTGTGCTATTATCTTCCTCTACATAAGCCTTAATAGATCCATTATTATTTTCAATAATATTATTCTCGAAAATAATTGTAACAGGGTCTTCCTCCATTTCTTTAAGAGTATCAACTGAAACATTTAGTGCTTCTGCGAATTTCTTTAGAATATCATCGTCGAGTGTCCTTTTCGATTCGTATTTAGAAATTGTTTGTTGTGCCAAATCCATTACATCAGCTATTGTTTCCTGTTTCATGCCACGCGACTCTCTTAGACGTTTAATATTATGTCCGTGATGCACTCTTTTTGTTGTTGTATTGCCTGTTTCCATGGTGTATTCTTTACTATTTACGACAAATATACTATGAAATATTGAGTTGATAACAAATGTACAAAATAAAATAAAGCAGTGGTAGTAACTACTATTTGTAAAAAATTGATGAACTCATATTATGTTATTTAATTTGTAATTATAATTGAACATTTAACTCCCCTTCATGCTTTTTTTAAGGATATAAAAATGTATATGTTTTACCTAGGAGCTCACCTAATACTGACAGGTGATAGTATGGAGGGGAGAACCAATAAAGACCGATAGTGCTTATCGGTCTTTATTATATGTTTTGTTCGCTGGTGGCTTTTAAGCCCCTCTATTCATTTACGTGCGAACCTCAATGTTTTTAGTTTGATACCTCAACCATAAACGAGCAATTTTTGTGAGTATATCCATCTTTATCTATGGCATCAATGGTTATCATCGCCCAGCCTGTTGCATTATTAAATTCTATCTTGCAATCCCGTTCGTACGCAGTTGATGTATTACCCGGCAAATTTAAATACCATGTAAAATTGGTACAACCCGACCAAAATGGAATTGAAGACAAGTTAAACTTAAAAGTAGAGTTAGGTTTAACTTTCATATTTCCGGATTGATAATAGAGTGAGCCGCTGGACTGAGTACTATAATAATTTGCAATGAGCTCATTATTCTTAGGAAATATATACGTCTGTGCCTGCATTTGGCTCCATGTAATACCCAAACCGATAATAACTAAGAATAAAATTTTCTTCATGGTTTTAACTGTTTGTTACTTTATTACTTTATTATTTCAATCATAAATGAGGAACTTCTATGGCGATACCCATCTTTATCTAAGGCATCGACCGATATCACAGCCCATCCTGTTGCACCACTAAGTTCTACTTTACAATCTCGTCCCGATATAACCGGTGTAGCGCCTCCGGGTAGATTTACGTACCATGTGAAATTGGTGCAGCCGTTCCAGAATGTAGCCGAAGATAAGTCGAATTGCAAAGTGGTATTAGCTTTAACTTTTATATCAGAGGATTGATTATAGAGCGGTCCACTAGTCGGAGTAGCATAATAATACCCAACCATCTCTTTATATTGAGGGTATATATACTCATAAGTTTGTGCCTGCATTTGGCTACACGCAATACCAAGACTGATAATAACTAATAATAAAATTCTTTTCATGATGTTAAATGTTTTAGTTTTAAAATGATCGTATTGGGTTAAAAATACACTATTTAATATAAATTAAAAAATAATTAATTAATTGTGCAACTTTTAATGTAGATAAATAAATAATTCATTGGTATTTGAGTCTAAAAATAAATATCGTCTATGGGTATGATGAATATTGTTGTTTTTATTATTCTTAGAGAGAGAGTTTTTGGCAGCAATCTTTTTAATAATTAAAAATAAACGGACGGTCGGAATTATTTCCGACCGTCCGTTTATTAAATCTCATTTTTAGGTTGTACCCTTCAATAGCTGATTGGTTCATCCCTCCACAAAGGAGGTTTAATATACATACTGTAATGTGAACGTAAATGTATTATCCGGTCTGTTTATTTCAAAACCCGGTAGGTTTTTAGATGTTTCGTTATTATTTATCTCATAATAAGCTTGCAATTGAGTGTTTTTGTACACTTTCCAGATAGCACCCAAGCCTATTGCATTATATGAAATTTCAGTATCCGTAGTAGCATTCAGACCAATATTATCACCCGATATTTTAGTATTCGGATCATACCATTGATATTTGAATACACCCGAGAAAGGATGTTTGCCAACGTCTTGTATAAGGATTACATACCCTCCCTTGAAATCGCGAAGATAAGTATCATGAGTCGGGCGATTAGGACTGTTGGGGCTGCCTGATGAAGTTAATGATGCCGGCTGTTGCCCGAAGATATATTCAGTTCTTAATTGTGTTCTGCCGATTGGTGCATTCGAGTTTGTACTCGCTAAGATTTCGGCACCGAAATATTCGCGTTTGGCATATTTACCGATATTGTTAGGATTGCTATTTACAACAAACACATTATCCCTCATGCTATATACATTTTCACTCCCTTGATACACACTACCCAGATAATAAGATGCTCCTATACTTAGGGTGATATCTTTACTGATCTTAGGTGAGGCACTGATATGACCGATAAAGTCGCGTCGGCTATCCGTTTCGCGAACCACGCCGTTTCCTGCGATAAGAGCTGTTTCGAGAAACATAAAGTGTAGGGGAGAGGTTTCTTTTGCCTGAAATTGGAGCATCACACCCAAGTCACGTTCGTTGGGGAATAAGGTATTGACAATTCTCGAACGTTCGGGCATTTCACGGCGAGAAGAAGAATAACGTACTTCGTGACCGAACGGACGGAAAAATACCCCTGCTTGCACAAAGTTGGTTTTGAAAAAAGGGTCTTTGAATTTCAGATAAGCATCTCTCACGATGATTCCTCTTTCGGTAATATCCAGTTGGAAAACGGCAGAGCCAAGTCCTTCTTCGTATGTTGTTTTTATACGGGCACGACGAATACCGATACGGCTGAAATTCTCGTTTGGATTTTCATTCGGAGCACCTATTCTCAAAACTGCGTCTTTCTCGGCATATATATATTGTGCCTGAAAGTATCCGCTCAGTTTAACGTTGCTGAGTTTATTAACAACTTTTTCTAAGTTATCCAACCGCTTTTCCAATTTTTGGGTATCGGTTATTGTAGTATCTTGTTGGGCAAAAGTCAGCCCGGTTAACGCCAAGCAATTAATAATGAAAAAGATGCGTTTAATAGTATTCATGCAACAAAAAAGTGTTTATAATATAACATTCGCAATTCTATAACAAATGTAGACTTAAATTTGTTATATATATTTCTTATGAAATTAATTTTTTGTTAAGTCCGGTTACGAATTATACCATGATATTCGGATAATAACCGGCGGATTGTAACTTGTGTTTCTTCGAATCTTCCATCTATACTTTATTTTAACGTGAGTCCGATATAAGTATAGTATATGAGCTATAATTAGTATCTGTCCTTTATCTATTCTGTCATCCCGATACGCAGTGAGGGATCTCTCTCTTGCGGTTATTAGCCAATAGCTATTAGCTAACGGCTTATTTCATTACAGATCCCTCACTGCATATCGGGATGACAAAGTTGAATGATGTTTTTTATTGTTTCTTTCCTTATATCGGACTCACGTTATTTTACTAATTTTGCATCGTATTTTATTCATAATCATAAAATAATGGATTTAGATAAAGAAGTTACACGTCATCCCAATGGTTGGGCATTATTGCCACTAGTAGTATTTTTTCTGCTGTATATACTTACATTCATATTCACCGGCGATTTGAGCAAGATGCCTATTTCGGTGGCATTTCTGTCAGCATCGGTTGTTGCTATTGTATGTTCGAGAGGAAGTAAGCTGACCGAACGGATCAATCTTTTTTGTAAAGGATGTGCCAATGATACAATAATGCTCATGGTTGTTATCTTTATTCTGGCAGGTGCTTTTGCCGGAACAGCTAAGGCGATGGGGGCTGTAGATGCATCGGTCAATGTGGTACTCTATCTTTTGCCGCAAAAAGCATTATTGGCAAGTGTATTTATTGCCGCCTGTTTTATATCCATGTCGATGGGTACATCTTGTGGAACAATTGCCGCTCTTGCACCTATTGCAGTCGGCATATCGTCTCAGACCGAAATCGGGCTTCCTACCATGCTCGGTGTGGTAGTAGGAGGGGCTATGTTTGGCGATAATCTTTCGTTTATATCAGATACTACCATTGTGGCGACCCGTACGCAAGGTTGTAATATGCTCGATAAGTTTAAAGTCAATATACAGATTGTATTTCCCGTTGTTATTGTTATTTTATTAGTGTATATCTATCAGGGATTAGAACTGACGGGTAGTACAGCAATTACAAGTGGCGATGTGGAGAGGGTAAAAGTTATTCCTTATATAGCGGTATTGGTTGCGGCTTTGGCAGGGGTCAATGTGATTGCTGTTTTGGTGCTTGGCGTCGTTCTTTCGGGTATAATAGGATTAGCATCCGGAGGATTCGGTATCTGGGGCTGGACAGGGGCAATGAGTACCGGTATTGTGAGCGATATGGGTGAACTGATTATTGTTTCGTTAATGGCTGGCGGTATGTTCGAGCTTATCCGGTTCAATGGTGGTATAGACTGGCTGATAACGAAGATTACAAAGAATATCAAATCCAAACGAAAGGCCGAATTTTCTATCGCAGGGCTGGTTTCTTTTACAAATCTATGTACCGCTAATAATACTATTGCTTTAATTATCAGTGGTCCGATAGCCAAGAAGATAAGTGATAACTTTGGGTTGGATAAACGTAAAGTTGCCAGTTTACTCGATACTTATTCGTGCTTTGTGCAAGGTCTGATTCCTTACGGGGCACAATTGCTTATTGCAGCAGGCTTGTCGGGCGTTAATCCGATGGAAATTATTCCTTACCTGTATTATCCTTTCTTATTGGGCATAGTGGCTACAATAGCTATTATATTCCGTTATCCGAAGCGATATTCATAATATTGCATCTTTGTCCTCCCGAAACAGTAGCCTCTCCAACCTCCCCGAAGGGGAGACTTAAGTCCCCTATAGGGGGATTTAGGGGGCTGTTAGAATGTTTGCTCGTAACTCTTGCTGTTGCCACAAGCATCGGTAACAGTGAAAACAAACGCATGTGTTTGTCCTTTTTTCAACCTTTTACTATCGAATGTGTAAGTATAAGTTGGTGATTTTGTATCATGTTCGAAAAGGACAAACTCTCCATCTATTGTTCCTCTATATGAGCTGATTCCACTCTTATTATCAGATGCTCTCATGGTTATCTTTCCTCGTGTAACCCATTTTTCGGGAGCAACAGCTGTCAGGGTAGGGGCTTCGTTGTCGAAGCTGACGGTATATGTATTTCCCAGTTCGCGTACTTTGGTAACCATGTAGCCATCGGTATATGTTCCGCCCACCCAATACTCTTTTGCTCCTACAAGGCGAACGATGCCGTATTGCGATTTGTTAGCAATGGAGTCGTTAGTTAACTTTATTTTCATATCCGAATAGCCATCGAGGGGCACATACGAATCATTTACGACGTATTGTTTCGATAAATAGTTGCTTGTGGCAGTTTCTTTGAGTGTGAAGCATATATCTGTATATAGATAATCTTTAGGTATGATTAGCGAAAACGATTCTGTGATATAGTGATTGTTGTGATTCCACATCATAGCCTGCGAACATGCTTTGGGCGCAGGTATATTCTGCTTCTTACCGATGACGGTGAATTTGTATGTGTTCTTATTGCCATACAAATCTTCGAGTTCATAACACATGTCATAAGTCTTCTCCTTATCTATATTTATGTATCCGCTGTTAACTGATTTGTAGATAGGAAGTTTGTTGCCCGGTTCTATAAATGATTTCATGTAGAACGATTTCTTGTTGTACCAGTAATCGAAATCGATCAGACTATTTATCATTCTGGTCTGTTCGAATAAAAAGGATGATATATCGGAAGAAAATACCTCTTTGTTGTCACATAATAATCGTACTTTTTTCACACCATAAATATTTGTCGTACCGTCCATTTTATCAACAGAATTGATGCCTAATCCTATTGTACCCCATACATAAATAGAGTCTTTGATAGGAGAGTAGGTGCCATTTTTCAATATAGTTATTGCACGACGAAACGGAATGTCTTTCTTATTTACAACGCCTTTGCCATAAATAGGGTATACGGCAATCCCTTTGACGATAGGTTTCTGAGTGTCCTTTATCTGATTTTTATAAAATACAAGTGGATCGAGTGCTTCTTGCGTATTGCTTTTCCTTATTTCGAAATGTACATGAGGACCCATTGACGAACCGGTATTTCCACTATATGCAATTAGGTCACCTTTTTTTAGAGGCAGCGCATTTTTGTCTACAGTTATATCAATACTATATCTTTCTTGCTCATATTGGCGTTCCTTTATGTATTCAGCTATCTTTGGCGCATATTTGTTTAAATGACCGTATACACTTGTTTGCCCATTAGGATGCGCGATATAAAGAGCAAGTCCATATCCGGAAGGTGAAACTGATATGCGCGAAACATATCCGTCCATAATGGAATATACGGGTTTGTTTACAACACCTTCTGTCTTAAGATCGATGCCGGAGTGAAAATGATTAGGTCTTAATTCACCAAAATTGGCACTTAATATTGCCGGAACATCTAGCGGATATCTATATTGTGATTGTGCATTTGCACCTAATGTAAATGTAAGAGCGATTGATAAAAGTATTTTTTTCATGCGGATTTTTTAATAATATGAGTAGAGTACAAAAATATGCAAATAATATGACTCTAACAATTGCGTATAAATAGTCTTGAAAATCAGATGGGTAGACGGATGTGGAAAATTAAAAAGAAAGATTTTTGAAAAAAAAGTATAGAAATGTTTGCACATATTCAAAAATGCCTTACCTTTGCATCCGCAATCGAGAGATAACGCAAGTTGTGAAAACAACAAAAAAGCGCTCTTAAGATGGTCCATTCGTCTATCGGTTAGGACGCCAGGTTTTCATCCTGGAAAGAGGGGTTCGACTCCCCTATGGACTACTGTAAAAATTATCAAATAACAATATAAGATTAGTCAACATGGCAAATCATAAGTCAGCAGAAAAGAGAATCAGACAAGCAGATGTAAAACGCTTGAGAAATAGATATGTAGCAAAAACTACTCGTAATGCAGTTAGAAAGCTTCGTGCTACTACAGACAAAGCTGAGGCGGATAAATTATATCCAAGTGTTTGCTCCATGTTAGACAAGCTAGCTAAGAAGAATGTTATCCACAAAAACAAAGCTGGTAACTTGAAATCTAAATTAGCTGCTCACTTGAAGTCTCTATAAGAAGATTTAATTAAACATATATATAAGGAAGCTAAACCGATCGGTTTAGCTTTTTTGTTGTGTTTAGCAAGAAGAAGCAGGATAGCCTTAATGGCTATCCGAGCTTATTTTGTTTAGTTGCTGCTGCAAGTTAAGGATTGTCTTATTTTGCTCTTGTATTGATTTCTCCTGCTCTATCATATATAATGTCAACTCTTCTATTTTCTGCAACAATTTTATCTGCATATCGGTAACATTTACGCCTTCTTCAATCATTTGCCTTTCGGATGGAATTTCGGGAAGATGTTTATTTGTTTTTACGAATTGTTCAACTTCTGATAAGGGTTTGAGATTGTAATCGGGTTGAAAAACAAAGTCTGCTCCCGTAACTACTTTAATTTCTATTTCTTTAGCCGTTAATTTACCATCTATAGCATGATCGCCTTTGCTATGAATGAGTTTAGCCCATGTCCCCTCTCCATTTATATATGTACTACGGACATACACTTGTGGATAAGTTACAGTAAAGTTTACAGCAAATGCAATTTGTCCGTTATAATGATATACTCTGCTTGTATCAAAATTACCGGTATGTCCCACATTTATTCCCCAATAATACATGTGAGTGCCAGGGCTATTCTGAGTATTACTTGTTAGTGATTCATAAAACCCTGATTTTCGAAGAGTATTCCAATCTCTTATTGCTATTGTGTTCAATTCTTGACTTTTTAATGTTATTGAAAACAAAATTAAAATTATTGTAGACACTATTATTTTCATAATTAATCTATTATTTACTATTTATTTGTTCTTGTAATTTTTCTATTTTCTTATCCTGCTCTATCACATACAACGTCAGCTCCTCTATCTTCTGCAATAACTTTATTTGCATTTCATTTACGTTCAAACCCTCTTCTATCATTTGTTTCTCGGATGGAATTTCGGGTAAATGCTTATTTGTTTTTACGAATTGTTCAACTTCTGATAAAGGTTTTAAATTGTAATCGGGTTGAAAGACGAAGTCTGCTCCTGTATTCACTTTGATTTGTACTTCATCAGCTATAATTTTTCCTCGCACATCAAGTTTTGCTTGGGGGCTTTCTGTTCCAATACCAATATTTCCTGAATAATCTGTTGTATAGATAATATTCTTTTTCACTTGACTGGTAACATCTTGTGAGGATCCGACATTGTATTTTTTAATTTCCTGTGCTGTAATTGGAGTAATTTCATTTCCTGTAGTGTATGTAAGCCAAACCTGTACAAAAATAGACATATATGTACTAGTACTTTCTATTACAAAGTCATAATTCGCATTTGTTTCATACACTTTTAGGTTATAATTACCAATACCACCACCACTTTGTTCTTGGTTCATTATTACCAAATTTTCTGTTCCATTACCATTTCTGGACGAAATAGAATATGTACGTGTTCCCAAATTATTATTATGAAAATTTCCTCCTAGTATCTCTATCTTTAATTTGTGATAATTGTGTGCACCTGTTTTGGGTAATGACGCAATAAGAAATTTATCTCCTATAGTAGCCCATGTTTGTATGGAAGTCCCTTGAGCAAAAGTGCTTGTTGCTAGTATATAAAGCAATAAGTATAGTATAAATGCTTGTTTTTTCATAATATTTTTATCAAATTATTTTAAAATTAACAACCTAAAAATACGTTAATTCAACGAGTCCTGCAATATACTTTAGAACATACCGATTAAATACACCGATTTTCAGGCTTGACTAAAAATAGGGGCTAATCACAATGATTAGCCCCTTGTCGGTACCTTTTTTCAAAGACTTCATACAGGTAAGGTTGGTGTTTCGTAGTGTTGGTGATATTTATTTATGGAGACAAAATAACGAAGAATATTAATTGATTGTGTGTATTATATAGCAAGTAATTACTTATATCAAGTGGGTAATTACTTGCTAATATTTATATTTGTGATGAAATCATTTTTTTGTATATTTGTTCTTAATAGAAAATATATAATCGATGGAAACAAATAAGATAAGCACAGATAAAATACACCACGGACGAAATATAAAACGTGTCCGCGAATCGAAAGGAATTAAACAGGATGTAATGGCAAACATGGTGAGTTTGTCCCAACAATCTGTTTCCCGATATGAGTGTCAGAAAGAGATCGATGATGAAACCCTGCAAAAATTTGCAGATGCATTAGGTGTTACTGCTGATATGCTAAAAGAGATGCCTGATCCAATGTGTATTATTATTGAAAACAATACATTTGAAAATAATGATAATGTGAGCATCGATAATCTTGGCGAGGATTATGATAAAGAAAATTCATATAACTTTAATCCCATAGACAAAGTTGTAGAACTCTACGAACGTTTATTAAAAGCGGAACAAGAAAAGAATACAACTTTAGAAGACAGGCTCTCTAAAATAGAGGAAAAGCTAAAAGAAAAGAAATAATCTACTGTCTGATTATAGATAATATAAAGAGATCGGCTGATAAGCCGGTCTCTTTTTGCAAACAATATTAGTATGTCTATTGTTAAATAGATGCAATTCTATATTTTACGCGTAAAATAATAAATGACAATATCTTATGAAATATTTTAAAAGTGATATGTCGGGTAAAGAGTACCCTGTTAATCAACGCATACCTCTATACTCAGTAAGAGCATCAGTAATAGATTTGATAAAGAAGGATTATCCTTCGATTGACGAAACGAGTAGTGCTGCCATTGAGGAGTTGGATTTATATAGACAAAAGTACATAGAGAAATCATTGAAGGAGGAATTTAAAGATCTGACTTCGTTGGAAGAAGATGTTCTCGATAAGTTGAAAAAGCATGAATTAGTATCTGCAAATGTTGATAGGGACTGGAATAAACGCATCACTTTCGGGCAAAAGATTGCAGATAAAGTAGCATCTTTTGGTGGGAGCTGGCGGTTCATAATAATATTTTTATTATTTATTCTGTGTTGGATTGCCTTAAATGTCTATTCAATCTTTTTCAAGAGCTTCGATCCATATCCGTTTATATTGCTAAATCTGCTTTTGTCGTGTCTCGCAGCACTTCAAGCCCCTGTAATTATGATGAGCCAAAACAGGGTAGAAGAGAAGGATAGAGAAAGAGCTAAAGAAGATTATAAGATAAACCTAAAATCGGAGTTAGAGATTCAGATGTTACACGAAAAAATAGATCACCTTATACTCACCCAACAGCAAAAATTGTTCGAAATACAAAATATACAGGTTCAGATGCTCGAAGAAATTATTTCGAATTTGTCAGTTAAAGATAAAAAGAAATGATTCGCTAGTTATTAACTTTCTCAAGCCTTGATATTAAATCATCTCCGAGTTTTGATTTTGCATCGATATGTGTAATGACGGCTTTTACAAAAGCATTCTCTTCGAATATACCCCGTACTTGTTCGAAATCAACTTTTTGTGCTTCCCTATTTCCATCGAGCCCAAAGCCTGTACGTGAAGATAGCGAGAATTCTTTCTTGGCATCTTCATAAATCATTCTATCAAGATTGATGACAGACTCCTTCCATTGCTCCACAATTCGGATTATATCGTTTGCCGTAATAGTATCGAGCGAAAGATTGTAGTATTGCTCTATCTTATCCCAAGCCCATGTCCATTCTAGAGAATAGTAATCGTTGTGCAGTTTCTCGAAAATGATATTTGCTTCTTCTATTTGGGTAACTCTTCCCGATTCAATATTTTCGATTAATCTATCTACTTCTGTTCGTGGAGCAAGCAATCCTGCCAGATCGCGCCACTCACATAATCCTACCGATGTATCAGGCTTTAAATAACCCCTTATTTCTTCATCATTATTGCATGGGCATCCGGATAGTCGGGAAATAATAGAATTGCCTAAAAATTTATTGATAGCCATGTTATATAGCTTCAATCCTTTTCGTAACGAGTTATTCTTTATTTTACAACTCTGATACGTGTAGCAACCCGAAGTCTCACCACATGTGCGTTGCAGTTCCTTCAATATTTCGATGCCTTTAAACATCTTCTGAACAGTATAGGGACTCAATAGATTAAAATTAATGTGATCCATTTTATTCGGATCTTTTCGTTTATCACGTTTCGGGAATTTCTGGGCATCTCTTATTGTTCCCACACTTCGGAGATTGATTCCGGGAACAAGTACTGACTCGCTATTCTCTTCGATCAGGTAAGAGAACGGAAGTTTCGAAGTATCCGAATTATGATAGTGTCTTCCCATAATCAATGAGAATGCACCTATTTTAGCAGGCCAAAGGATGTATGAGTCGCTGGTTGTTTTACCACCCCTTTCTACTATTCCCTGATGTATGGGACCCAGTTTATACATATGATTGCTCTGATTGGAACCTGAGCCGGCATTCATAAATGAGAACATTCCTGCAATCAGTAAAGTCGATTTATGATGCGTAACTGTATATGGACCGGCGAATATAGCACATGCCTCACCATTTTCACCCTGACAATTGCTAAAGAATAAAGAATCGCTGGCGGAATAGGTATGTCCGAGTTGACAAGCCTGTCCTAAAAAACAACGTGTGAGCATCGTACCGTCTTCGACATTCGAACCCGAGCTTATTATAAAGTCGTTGGCTATAACACTATATCCTATATGTACAGGGTCGTATTGATTACTATTTATGCTTCCATTTTCTAAATGACGAGTACCCTCTATTGTCGCATAGTCACCAATATATACATTTTTGATTGCTCCGCAATTTACTATCTTTACATTATTGCCGATTGTACCTATACCCGAAGTTTGTTTTTGGGTGTAGCGCATTACCATCTCTTTCATTTTGCTTATAAGCAGGGGTCGATGTCGGTAAAAAGAGTAGATATAAGCGAAATGGGCATTTAGCTTGTCATATATCATCACTTCACGACCGCCCGTTTCGTTGAGTACTGATATTTCTACACCATTACCGAAAGAAGATTCACCTTCCACGTGCATTTGGTGTATATTCTGGATAAATGTATCGTTTCCGATTTTATAATTAGCAATATAATTCTGGATATTAGCAACGTAGACGTTGTCACCAAGTTCACAATTGTGTAGTGTAGCATTATTAATGCCCGAATGTTTTTTCAATCCTCCCGGCAAGATAAAGTCTTTTTCGAAAACTCCTAGTTTTATATTTCCCGAGAAATTGGTGTTTTTAATCTGTGATGGCTCGAAACTGTTGTGTACCACAATATTGCTCCAGCTTTCGGCTGAACAATTTTGTTGTTTTAGTACCTCGATTTCTTGTAATGTAATATTTCTATAGTTCATAGAATAGATTATTTTAAGCTAAACGATATGCAAAGCTAACAATTTCTATTAATTTGTATGTGCATATTAACTGTTTAATGTATTTAGGTATAAATGTCTACTTTTTCGTCTAATACTTCTTTTTACTATGGTATTTATATGATTGATTTATTACCTTTGCACTTCATTTTAAAGAAAATAAAACATAATGCAGAAACATGATCTTTGTTGCGTTGGGCACATCACACTCGATAAAATAGTAACACCAAAGAACACAGTTCACATGCCGGGAGGTACTTCTTTTTATTGCTCTCATGCACTACGCCACTTCGACGACGTAGACTATGTATTAGTAACAGCATTGGCAGAGTCGGAAATGTCTGTAGTGGATGACTTACGCTCCAAAGGAGTCGATGTACATGTAATGCCAAGTAAACATTCCGTTTATTTCGAAAATATATACGGCGAAAATCAAGATAATCGTACACAACGTGTATTGGCAAAGGCTGATCCTTTTACAATAGATTATTTGGATACTATTGAAGCTAAAATATTCCATCTAGGAGCTCTTCTGGCAGATGATTTTTCTATAGAACTTGTTGAAAAATTATCGAAAAAGGGACTTATCTCGGTCGATTCACAAGGTTATCTACGCGAAGTGAGAGATGAGAATGTATATGCTATAGATTGGGCTAATAAAGAAGAAGCATTAAAATATATCCATATACTGAAAGCTAATGAGCACGAAATGGAAGTATTGACAGGGCACACCGATATTAAAAAAGGAGCTCAGCAACTTTACAACTGGGGTGTGAAGGAAGTATTAATCACTCTGGGAAGTATGGGATCGGTGATATATGATGGTAAAGATTTCTATCAGATACCTGCTTACAAGCCTAAGGAAGTTGTAGATGCTACGGGTTGTGGTGACACATATATGACAGGATATTTGTATCAGCGTGCCAAAGGTGCAAGTTTAGCCGATTCTGCAAGATTTGCAGCAGCCATGGCTACAATGAAGATAGAAGCTTCGGGTCCATTTAACGGAACGAAGGAAGAGGTATTGGAGTTGATGAATACAGCTGAACAGTATATTCCTGAGATTTAATTAACTAAGTTTCTCAACTTACTATAAATAAGAAAGGCAGTCAATCGACTGCCTTTTCTCTTTATGATTAATATCAGAATTATGCTTTTCCAGCGCTTCCTAATACTGTTTCAATTTTGTGTTTGTAAAGAGCTTTTAGGCTATCACGAGCAGGACCTAAGTATTTACGAGGGTCAAACTCTTCTGGTTTGTTAGCAAATACCTCACGGATAGCAGCAGTCATAGCTAGACGACCATCTGAATCGATATTGATTTTACATACAGCCGAAGCAGCAGCTTTACGAAGTTGTTCTTCAGGGATACCAATTGCATCTTTTAGTTTACCACCATATTTGTTGATAAGAGCAACTTGGTCTTGAGGAACAGAAGAAGAACCGTGAAGTACGATAGGGAATCCAGGGATTCTTTTTTCGATTTCTTCAAGGATGTCGAAACGTAATGGAGGTGGAACTAGTACACCGTTTGCGTCTCTTGTACATTGCTCAGGTGTAAATTTGTTAGCACCATGAGAAGTACCGATTGAAATAGCCAGAGAGTCTACACCTGTTCTTGTAACGAAATCAACTACTTCGTCAGGTTCAGTATAAGTGTGGTGTTCTGCAACTACGTCGTCTTCGATACCTGCTAATACTCCAAGCTCGCCTTCTACAGTCACATCATGTTTGTGAGCATATTCTACAACGCTTTTTGTAAGAGCTATATTTTCTTCGTATGGAAGGTGAGATCCGTCGATCATAACAGATGAGAATCCCATATCGATACATGATTTGCAAAGCTCTAATGAATCACCGTGGTCTAAGTGAAGTACGATAGGCACACCGGCACCTGCAGTTAATTCTTTTGCATACTCAACAGCTCCTTGTGCAAGGTAGCGAAGGAGTGTTTGGTTTGCATATTTACGAGCACCGCTAGATACTTGAAGAATAACAGGAGATTTTGATTCTGCTGCAGCACCTACGATAGCTTGTAGTTGTTCTAGGTTATTGAAATTGAAAGCAGCGATAGCATATTTGCCATCAATAGCTTTTTTGAATAACTCTTTTGAGTTTACTAATCCTAAATCTTTGTAACTTACCATTGTTTTTATAATTAATAGTTATAATAAAATTAGATAATCTTTAAATCCTCTACAAAAATAACAAAATTATACGATATAAGGTTGCTTAATTTAATATAAAATAGCCTTATCCGCTCTTATTGCCATAAAGGAGTCGGGTATTCTCCCGTATCTACCAGCTTTTGAAGTTTGTCAACTACGGAAGCTCTGTCTTCGGCATATGTTACACCAAACCATTTGGACGGAGTGTCTAATACTTTCACATCGGCCGTCTTGGTCGATATAAGGTGATCTACCATTAATGGTATGAAATATTCAGCTTTGAGATTTCCTTGATTTAGTTCAAGAAATTTCTCAAAATACTTTTCAGAATAGTTAAAATATTCTGGTGTAAATCCCCACATATTCATCGATACAGGAGTGTTTTCGCCTAATTCGAACCAATAATTTTCAGCATCCTTATATTTGATAACACCGTCTACACGTTCTATATGTGTTCGTTCAACTATACTTGTCAGGTAGTCATTCTCATCTTTTTCACAAACTCCGCGAGCTACTGCTCCACTTTCGGATAAGGTGTTATGTAAGCGGTAACCAACCATGCAATAATGATTTTCTTTTCCTTCCAGTTCTTTTAGTTTATCAGCCAGAATGCCAAAACTTTCTCGTCCATAGAAATCGTCTGCATTGATCACAGCGAAAGGTTCTTTAATAACATCTTTCCCCATCAATACAGCATGGTTTGTTCCCCAAGGTTTTACACGATCGGGGTGTAATTCAAATCCTTCGGGTAGATTATCCAGTTCTTGATAAACAACTTCTACCGGTATATGATTCTCATATTTAGAGATTACTTTTTCACGAAATTCTTTATCGAAAGATTTTCTGATAACAAATACTACTTTGCCAAATCCACCTCTGAGAGCATCATAGATCGAATAATCCATAATTGTTTCCCCATTGGGTCCCAGTCCGTCAATTTGCTTTAGATTTCCATAGCGACTGCCCATTCCGGCTGCCAAAATAAAAAGTGTCGGTTTCATAATTTAATATAGGTTTTGTACAATTTTACATTTTACACAAAGATAGTTTATTGGCTAAGAAGTTTCAACTAAAATATTATTTTATTCAGGCTATTTGCAGAATGCGCCTTATATTAATATAAATTAAAATAAAGATAAAGATTTAATTATTAACTTTGTAATCCAATTGATTGGAAAAAAGTAATAATGTTTTTTTCGGAATAAGATAAAAAATGAGGATTAATCGCTTCTGTTTCAGTCTGATTGTTTCTTTATCTATGCTATCTAATACTATCGTTGCACAGATAAATTCAGAGACTAACCTACCTAGAAAAGATAGTCTGTTGAATGAAATAACAGATATTAATAAACGTTTAAAAGAGTATTCGGTAAAGGATACTACTAGTGGCTATTCTATTCGTCAGTTGCTTGACTCGATAGAAGGAAAGAATGTGACGCCCTATGTTCCCGGAACACATATTCAACCTAATTTTGAGCAAAGAGATACGAATGGTTTGTTGATTGTTCAGAATCAATGGTCGCCTTTCAAAGATAATGTCTCGTTTGAAGATACCATTATTTTCGACCCGTCTTTTTTACCTGTTATTTTCGATGGTAGAATACTACCTCAGGATCTTAACTTTATATCGAAAGATACTATTAATCAGCGAGTACCTTATCATTTGATCGATCCGGATAGTACTTTTGCTCCTCAATTGGCTCGTATTGATAAAATACAGAATATGCGAAGAGCCTATTATATGAACTATCCGCTTAAAATAAAGTTGAATAGATTTGCATTTAGTGATGCTCCTGTAATCAATAAGGAAGTGGTTGAAAAAAGGAATATTTTCAATGAATTGTTAACTACAGATGACGCTATAAACTATGTTACTCCTGAGGTCGAAAAAATCGAAATAAAAAAAGTTTACTGGATTAAAAATGGAGAACATACAGTAGAAATTTCTCAAAATCAATTCACCGATAACTGGAACGGTACTGGTGGAGACAACAATTTAAGTCTGAGAAATGAACATAGAATAAACCTCAATTATAAGAAAGGTAAAATTCGATTCGATAATACATTTGAATGGAGACTTAGTCTTCTACAAACTCCTGCTGATACGATGCATAATATAAATGTATTGGAGGATATGGTGAGAGTATACAGTGTACTAGGGCTAGATGCTGCCTTTAAGAAGTGGTCTTATACTGTAAAATTAGAAATGAGAACACCTTTATTTAATAATTATCCTCTCAATTCGCCACATAAGCGAGAAGCTTTATTTTCTCCATTGATAATCAGAACCGGTATTGGTATGAGTTATAATCTGGAAAAAGTATCGCCTACGGATAAACATCGTAAAACCAAATTATCAGCAGATATATCGCCTTTGGCAGTCAATTATACTTTTGTTGGAGACAAAGGTGTCGATGAAACAAGGTTCGCTATAGATGAAGGGAAGAAAGCTAATACAGAGTTCGGATCAACGTTTAATGTTGTATTGGATTATAGTTTTAATCGATTCACGAAGCTGTATTCCCGCTTTAACTACTTTACAACCTATGACAGGGTTATAGCAGAATCGGAAAATAGGTTGAGTTTTGATGTTAGCCGATATTTTACAACGTCCATAAATCTATTTATGCGCTTCGATGATGGAATCGGAGTAGATAGTAAAGTTGATGGCTGGGGATATTTCCAATATAACCATAGACTAGGTTTTGGATTGAAATATAAATGGTAATTATTTTATATGTCTAAATAGTTTGTTATCAGAATCTAAGTGCAAATAAGAAAATAATAATGATAATTAAGTCCTATTTTATTTGGAATGTTATTAAAAAGCTCTATCTTTGCACTCACAATATCGCGGGGTGGAGCAGTGGCAGCTCGTTGGGCTCATAACCCAAAGGTCGTTGGTTCGAATCCAGCCTCCGCAACTAAAGAAAGGAAAGCAATCGAATTATCGGTTGCTTTTTTGTTTATATGCAAATTAAACCTTTTGTAGACTTTAATATCTAATAAGTAAGATTATAAACTTTTTTAAATTTTTAAGCCATGAAAAGATTTATATTAATATTTATTTGTTGTAGTGCATTCTCAACAATATGCATTAATGCACAGAATTATTCAGCAAAAGATTTGCAAAATGCGTCATTAGCCGAAATGAGGAGTGATGAATGGTATGCAAGTCAAATAGAAGATAAAGACTTAAGGTATGCAACATTAGCAAAAATAAAGAATGATGAATGGTATGCAAGTCAGATAGAGGATAAAGACTTAAGGTATGCAACGCTAGCACAAATAAAGAATGATGAGTGGTATGCAAGTCAAATAGAAAATAAAGACTTAAGATATGCAACATTAGCAAAAATAAAGAAAGATGAGTGGTATGCAAGTCAGATAGAGAACACGGATTTGCAAAATGCCATATTAGCTGAAGTTAAAGATGACGAATGGTATACAAGTCAAGTAAAAGATGCAAATCTTAGAAATGCATCTACTGCTAGAGTCAAGAAAGAAGAATGGTATATAAGTCAGATAAAAGAAGACGATTAAAGATAACTATCGTCCTCCAACCCTCTATAAAATCGTTCAATAATTAGATAGAGTGTTCAACTAAAGAAAAGCAATCTAGAAATCGATTGCTTTTCTCTTTTATACTAAGTCCGCTAAACATTACAATGTTTGAAATGTTTCTTTAGTATCTTACTAACTAATTTGATATAAATGATGTTTACATTAACTCAGATACAGGACTCTCATGCCAGAGTAAAGAGCGGAGCTGATTTTCCTCAATACATAAGAGATTTGATAGAACTGGGTGTTCAAAAATATACTGTTTATGTAGTAGATGGGCATAGCGAGTATATTGGGACTGATACGCATGTTGTGTCGGATACAGAATATTCAGTGCTGGAAATCAATCCGAGAGTTGATCTTGAAAAATTTAAACATTCTTTAAAGATACATCAACAAGGAAAAACCGATTATTTTACTTTCTGCAAAGATGCCGCAGAAGCAGGAATCTGTCGTTGGACTGTAGATACCTTTGCAAAAACATGTACATATTATGATGAATTATCAAACCTGATAATAGAGGAAAATATTCCAATATGAATACTTCAACTGAAAAGAAAAATATCTGGCGACTCAACTAAAATACTTTAGAGTTTATTAATCTAATGCTGAGGTAATAACAATCGTTTCTCCTCAAAATTTATTGACTGTTTAGTCAAAGTCATTACATATTTATCACCATTTAAAGTCTCAAAATTGAGATAAACAAAACCATACAGTTGCGAGTAATAAAAGGTTGATTTACTTTCACCAATAGCAGTCTTGCCAATAGCAATAATCTCAAAACACTCAATATATTTGTTTGTAGCCTTCAATAGCCATGAAATTTTTCTATTTACTGTATATTTGTTTTTTACAGTAATTTTACTTTTCGTTTTAGATTTAAGCACTCTATGATAATAATCGCCGATGTTATTCAGCTCCCATTCCCAGGTGTGTCCAACTTTTAAAGGAAAATGTACGAGAGGAAACGGACAGAATTCTAAAATTGAATATTCGAGAAGGCGTGGTGGATGCAAAAATATTTCTTCCGATGTTATTTTCACTCCCGTAGTTTCAATGTGTGATTTATCTGTTGAGCTCCATGTGACAGACCAATGATATTGTGGTGTGAATTTTTGATTCTTACCATTAGGAATCTTCCATGGTTTACCGCTGCAATCGAGATGTAATTTGCTTTTTACAGTATCATTTTCTAAAATATGATAAACTTCGTATTCCAACTTCATGGGTTTATCGTAAATTTGTCCGAAGAGGTTTAATTGATTTATGGATACTATAAATATGGCGAATAAATATTTCATGCTTGTTTCTTTATTTCCAAAAATAACTAATATCCGCATTGCTTTGAACTAATCAGCTGCTTTAATCGTTCAATAAATAGAATAAAAATAATTGTATTATGAAAAAAGTAATTTTTACAGTACTTATTGTCACTTTGCTCTCGGCTTGTGGATCAGTGAATCTGAAAAGGTATAACTCTGCTCTTAAACAAATAGAGTTGGGAATGACGAAAGAACAAGTTGTGTCTCTGATGGGTGACGACTACACTACGGTTGAGAAGATAACTGTAGAGAACAAAGATTACGAAACTATCGAATATAAGGATATGTTTAAGAATCACTGGTTTTTTTCTTTTATAGACAATTCTCTTAACAAATGGTATAAAGAGGTAGAGCCTGAGAAATAAAACCCTTTATTTTTTTGTAGGTAAGTGTATTTTAGCAAGAGTCGATTGGTTTCAATCGGCTCTTACTTATCTGTAAAATCAGGATATGCTATTAATATTTTTTCCGAAAAAGGATTAACGATCTCAATATTCATAAATCTGAATAGATACTCAGGAACCGCCTCCTTTAGTATCGGTGGTATTTCAAAAAAGTCTTTCCCCGTATGATACATCGATATTAGTAATACAGGTTTATCTCTTTTAATTGTTTCTAAGCCACCTATTATTGCTGAATATTCGGCTCCTTCAATATCCATTTTTATTAATCCTACTGTACGCGATTTGCATTCACTATCGATAGTCGTTACTTCTATAGTCTGTTTCATCCGTTGATTATTGATAGTCGTCTGGTTTGTAGAGCTGCCCGACAGATGGTCGATGTCTACAAATATTTCGAGAGAAGAGTTCTTGTCACCCAAACCCTTCTTTACAGGAACAATCAATTCCGATTTATTACCTGCTATTGTTTTTTCCAGCAATTCAATATTTTCTTTCACAGGCTCATAAGCATAGACTTGTTTGGGACTATATTTCTTGGCAAACAACAATGCAGTATCCCCAATAAAGGCACCCACATCAAGAAAATCTTTTCCTGCAATATATCTGATTACACTTTCAGGCAAATATTTCAACCCATATTCGTGAATGAATACCGGTTCTTCAAACGAATTATGAGGTAAAAAATAATTCTTATCATCTAACGAAAGAGTATATCCACCGGCTATTTTAGTTGAGGATTGGTACAAATAATTCCTTCTTTTAAACATTTCTGTTTGTTCACTTGTAGCAACTGTTTGCTCATATCCCGGAATAACAGATTTCAGTCGGTTATCAATAAATGAAACAATTGTGCTTTCATCCTCTTGCGGATAGTAATGTTTTGTATCTAAACCGATACTGTTTTCGGTACAGTATTTTACAAAATCTGTGGCAAATGGGTATAAAGGCTGTAAAGGGAACTTACCTTTTTTTCTTTTATTCTGCTTATAGTGTATATAGACGGAGTATACAGGATTGAACGGGTGGAATATTATCTGCCGTATCCATTTAGGAAAATATTGTTTTATTTTATATAGCTTATCGGCCGATGTTCTCGCTTGTTGATTAGATAGTTGTTTCTCATCGATAAGCTGAGTCATTCGTTGGATAATGTAATCTCTGTTAATTAACATTCTTATAATTTTAGTGTAATGATTTTCATAGTTTTATGTATAAACATGGAGTAAATGTACAAAATTTAATTATTCTAAAATTACTCTTTTTCCTATTTCTTCTAAGAACCGATAAAATCTATCATCAAAAAATAGGTATATTTGTCATATAAAATATAATTATAACCTATGAAGAAGATATTCAGTTTATTCGCTATTGGTTTGTTAACAGCAAGCCTGTGTGCACAGAGATTGGAACTTAAAGATATAACAGCCGGAAAATATGCCCAGCGTAGTGTACAGCCTGTAACCTCGTCTGCTGACGGTGAATCCTATTTTCAGGTAGATAGTAAGAATACGATGATTATAAAATATTCTTACAAGACCGGATTACCTACGGACACAGTGTTCGATGTCAATAAGGCTCGCGATTGCACGTTCAAATCTTTTCAGGGTTTTGTGATGAGTCCTGATGAAAAGCGCTTACTTGTTTACAACGATTACGAATCTCTTTATCGACATTCGTTCAAGGCTAATTATTATTACTATGATATTCGTCGGAATCTGGTACGGAAATTGACTCAAAATCCGTCGAAACAATCCATACCTACATTTTCGCGCGATGGTCGGATGCTGGCTTATGTATCGGATAACAATATATGGCTGGCGAAATTTGACTTCGATACCGAATCGCAGGTAACTAAAGATGGGGCAATAGGGAAAATTATAAATGGAGCTACTGACTGGGTTTATGAAGAAGAATTCGGAACAACATGTCTGATGGATTTCTCGGCTGATAGCCGTTTGCTCGCTTTTGTTCGTTTCGATGAAACGGAAGTTCCCGAATTTTCATTCCAATTATACGCAGATAGACTATATCCTGATTTATTCTCATTCAAATATCCAAAAGCAGGAGAGGCAAACTCTAAAATATCGTGTAATGTATTCGATATAGATGCAAAGACTATTCGCAAAATGAATCTCCCTACTAATAATGTAGAATATATTCCACGTATAGAATTTCTGCCCGCAGGAGACGAATTGGCTGTAATGACTCTCAATCGTGAACAAAACGATTTTAGCATGTATTATGCGAATGCTCGTTCGGCTGTTGCCCGTCAGATACTACACGAGAAGAACGATCGTTATATCGACTCTGAGCTGCTAAATACGATACAGTTTTTTGGTAACCAGTTTACTTATATCAGCGAAAAGAGTGGTTATAGCCATATCTATTTATACGAAAGTACTGGTGTGTTGCAAAAAACACTGACCTCGGGCAATTATGATGTGACAAAACTTCTGGCTGTCGACCCTGTAACTAAAGCTGTATTCTTCGAATCGGCAGAGGAAGGGGCTCTGTACCGTTCGATATACAAAGTTGATATGGTGAAAGGAATCAAAACAAAGCTGACAAATAAGCAAGGAACTAATAGTGCTACTTTCAGTCAAAATGGGAAATATTTTATCAACAGATATTCGAATACTACCACACCTGCACAGATTACGATGAATGATGCAGCAGGAAAAGAATTACGGGTTCTCGAAGCAAATACCAATTTGCAGAATTCATTGGCAGCTCTTCGTATACCTAAAAAAGAATTTATAACAGTGAAGGCTGCTGACGGTACAGACCTGAATGCTTATATCGTGAAGCCGGCCGATTTCAATGCTTCGCGTAAATATCCATTAGTAATGGTACAATATAGCGGACCTAACTCGCAGGAAGTACAAGACAAATTCGGTATCGACTGGACGGATTATCTTACAACACAAGGTTTCATCGTTGCAGCAGTAGATGGTCGTGGTACAGGTGCTCGTGGCGAAGATTTCCGCAAGTGTACTTATCTGAATCTGGGTATTAAAGAATCTGACGATCAGGTTGCCGCCGCACAGTATTTCGGGTCGCTGTCGTATATCGATAAAGATAAAATTGCCATCTGGGGATGGAGCTATGGCGGATATAATGTGCTGATGAGCATGAGCCGTGGCAATGGAATATTTAAGGCGGGTGTGGCTATCGCACCTGTTACAGACTGGAAATTTTATGATACGGTATATGCTGAACGTTTTATGCGTACACCGCAACAAAATATGGACGGATATAATGCAGGTTCTCCGATCAAATTGGCAAGTCAACTGCAAGGAAATCTATTACTTATACATGGTTCGGCAGACGATAATGTGCATTTTCAGAATTCGATGGACTATGTTAATGCCCTTGTTAAAGCGAACAAACAATTTGATATGTTTGTTTTTACAGACAAGGATCATTCTATAGGAGGAGCTGCCAATCGAACTTATTTGTTTGAAAAGGTAACTAAGTTCCTCAAAACAAATATGTAACAAATAATTATCAATGGAACACGTAAAAAAACCTGATTGGCTTAAAATAAAGCTGGGTGGGAACGAACGATACACCCAAACAAAAAATATTGTAGAGTCTCATAAATTACATACGATCTGTACCAGTGGCAGATGCCCTAATATGGGCGAATGCTGGGAACGTGGTACAGCAACCTTTATGATTGCAGGCGATATCTGTACACGCTCGTGTAAATTTTGTAATACAAAAACGGGTAGGCCATTAGCTTTGGACAAAAACGAGCCTGCCAATGTAGCCGAATCTATACGATTGATGGGTTTACGCCATGCAGTAGTAACTTCTGTGGACAGAGACGATCTTCGCGATTTGGGTGCAGATCATTGGGTGCAGACCATCCAAAAGATTAAAGAAGAAAATCCGAATACGACATTAGAGGTGCTTGTTCCTGATTTTAAAGGTAGGGTTGAGCTAGTTGATATGATTTGCGACGCTGCTCCGAATATTATATCACACAATATGGAGACCGTAAGACGCCTCACACCTCAGGTGAGAAGTGCAGCTAAGTATGATGTAAGCCTTAAAGTATTGAAACGAATAGCAGAGAGAGGATGTAAAGCCAAATCGGGCGTTATGCTCGGACTGGGGGAGACCATCGATGAGGTACTTCAACTGATGGACGATCTTCGTGCTGTCGATTGCTCGGTACTAACTATGGGGCAATATCTTCAGCCGTCACGCCAGCATCTTCCGGTAGTAGAATATATACATCCGAATACGTTTAAAGAGTTGAAAGAAGTAGCTTACAGCAAAGGTTTTAAACATGTAGAGAGTGGTCCGCTTGTACGTTCTTCTTATCATGCCGAGAATTCGCTGTAAGATTCACACACACACACACACTCTCTCTCTCTTGTCATTGAGGGCTTGCATTGTAATTTTACTTTGTTATCCCGAAACGTAGTGAGAGATCTATTCTTAAAATAAAAAAACGCATATCCTTAAAAGATATGCGTTTTTCTTATATGCTTTGGCTATTATTTTTTACCGTTTAGTTTTTCTTCTAATTTAGACAACCTGTCTTCTAAGGCTGTATTTCTTTCCTGTTCGGTTTTTAATAAACGTTCGTAAAGTTCAATAACTTTGTCTAATTCATTAAAAGTATTTGTGCTGGAATCATCTGATGCAACATTAATTTTAGCATTATCGTTAACACTCTCGAACGTATTATTTTCGATATAGATAGCAACAGGGTCTTCTTCGAGCATCTTAATCACATCTACGGAAATATCCAGAGCCTTTGCAAACTTTTGCAGGATCTCTTCATCCAGTTCTTCCATTTGCTCATACTTAGATATAACTTGTTGGCTTAATTCCAATTCGTGAGCTATGGCTTGTTGTTTAATGCCACGCGACTGACGCAGTCGTTTTACATTATGACCGTGATGTACTTTCTTTCCTGTTATGTCTTTCGTTTCCATTGGTGTAATTTTTTTATAATAACAAATATACAAATGAAATATTGAGTTGATAGCAAAAGTAAACAAAAAAGTTAAAGGCGTAGTAATTACTACGCCTTGCATGGTACTTTACAATACTTTATAGGTAGTCTTAAATAAAAAATCTTTTTTTCTTTGTTGAAATTTTAATTAAGCATCGCCAAAACATTCACTACACCAACCTTACCTGTATGAAGTCTTTGCTAGCAAAAGACATTTAGAAAGAGATTAATCATTTGATTAGTCTCTTTCTGTTTTAATTTATTATTGTTTGGATAATGTCCAATGGTCTATTGCAATGTCAGTTAATTTAACTTAATTTTACATTTTGGTTTTAAAAATTAATTTAATTGAAATAGTATGAGAAAGACATTTTTATTAATTGTGCTTATTTTTTCTTGCATAAACATATTAGCACAAGGAAATCAGTTTGTTGGTACGAACGATGAGTCATTACCTTTAGGATGGGGTACTAGACTTTATTTTGCAGGAAATGCACTTAACTCTGATGATATATGGATTGCAAAATATAATGTTGCCACTAATCAGACTGATTTACGAGTGAATATTGCCGATGATATTGCAAATAGTGACAGATTTGTTGTTGGAGGGCGTTATTATGGTGATGGAAAATGGTATGAGAGATTTATTGTAACAGCATCAGGAACAGTCGGAATAGGTGTTGCATATCCCAATTGTGCACTAGATGTTAAAGGAGAGATAAAAGCTGATAAACTAACTGTCGCCGGCGATATCAATGCTCGTCAAGTGAAAATAGAAATCAATGCAGGAGCCGATTTTGTTTTTCAGCCTGATTATAATCTCAAACCCTTATCAGAAGTCGAACAATTTGTAAAAACAAATAAGCACTTACCCGAAATTCCATCCGAGAAGCAAATGATTGAAGAAGGCGTAAATGTAATAGATATGCAAATAAAGCTATTGCAAAAGATAGAAGAGTTGACATTGTACACTATAGATCTCAACAAACAAGTTCAAGAATTAAAGAAAGAATTATACCTTAAAAAATAAAGAATTATGAAGAAAATATTAATTATAGCTGTTGCAATTATATTTTTCACACTAGCAGGCAAGGCTCAGAATATTTATAATACAGATGGTATTCTTATTGGAAATCGAACTATAACTATGAATACAAATAGTCTGACATTTCTAAATGAAGGTAGTGCTCTATCTGTGGGAAATAGTTCTCAAATGTCGGGATTTTTATTGAAAGGTTCGACTGGAGGGAAATTTTTGGATAAAGGTGTCGGATTAGAATTTGCATTACCAGCAGACACTGATGGTAGTAATTTTTGGAGCTTTGGGAGAATAATGACAGTTCCTGGAAATACTTATACACGTAATGCCACGGGAAAAATGGTATTCGGTACCCGAAGGATGTTTAATAAATATAACTCTGGAAGCCAATGGTATTTTGGAGATGACCTTACCATTGATGGAGTTGGTAATATTGGTATCGGAACATTAACTCCACAATCCAAACTTGATGTACGAGGAAAAATTATCGCCGATGAAGTACAAATCAAAGTAAATACGGGTGCCGATTTTGTTTTCGAATCCGAATACAATTTAAAACCCTTATCAGAAGTCGAACAATTCGTAAAGACAAATAAACATCTTCCCGAAATTCCATCCGAGAAGCAAATGATTGAAGAAGGCGTAAATGTAACAGATATGCAAATAAAGCTATTGCAAAAGATAGAAGAATTGACTCTGTATATGATAGAGCAAAATAAACAAATAAAAGAACTTAAAGAAGAGAATCTAGAAATAAGAAAACTACTTAAATAATATATTATGAGAAATACATTTTTAGCATTAGCTTTCATTACATCTTTCAGTGTATTATCCAAAGCGCAAACAATAGCTCCTGAACACGATATACCTATTGGTCAAACCACTCAAATAACGGATTGGAATACCCTTCGCAGATCCGGTTTTTACGATTGTGACGCCGCAAAGACGCTGAATGCACCGAACAATAATTCTGGTTGGTTTTGGGGATTAAATATAGGGCATTCTGCCAATATACAAACAAATACTCAGTCTGGTCGCCCTTATTATTATAATGGGCAGATACTTATGGGGCTTAACCAAAGTGCGACCGGATTGCCATCCATGTATATTCGCAGTACTAATCAAGCTGGAGAAGGAGCATGGGCAAAGGTACTACACGATCAAGGAGAGCAAACTATTAAAGGTACTTTAAAAGTTGAAAACGGAATAACTCTGAAAAATGACGCACAAAACTCTGCTGCCTATGAAGCATATGGAGGTGGAATTATATTTGGAGAGGGATCGAATGGCAATGGTGACGGTATTTATATGGCAAGATATAATATCAAACAAGATATGTCCGAACTAAGAATTAATATTGGTGACGATAATAATGATAAATTTATTGTAGGACGAAAATTTTGGGATCAAACATCCTTTACTCCAATGCTTGTTGTTAAAACTGCAGGAGAAGGGCTTGTAGGGATAGGTGGTATTTATGAGCCTCGCTCTGCACTAGATGTTAAAGGAGAGATAAAAGCTGATAAACTAACTGTCGCCGGCGATATCAATGCTCGTCAAGTGAAAATAGAAATCAATGCAGGAGCGGACTTTGTTTTTCAGCCTGATTATAATCTCAAACCCTTATCAGAAGTCGAACAATTTGTAAAGACAAATAAACATCTCCCCGAAATACCTTCCGAAAGGCAAATGATTGAAGAAGGTGTAAATGTAACAGATATGCAAATAAAGCTATTGCAAAAGATAGAAGAATTGACTTTGTATATGATAGAGCAAAATAAACAAATAAAAGAACTGAAAGAAGAGAATCTAGAAATAAGAAAACTACTTAAATAATATATTATGAAGAAGACATCTTTCCTGATATTGATATTCATCAGCCTTTTTGCAATAGATGGCAAGTCACAAACTGCACCTGAAACACCTGTTATTCAAACCAGTCAAATAACAGATTGGAATACACTTCGTAGATCGGGATTTTACGATTGTGACGTCACCAAAACGCCAAATGCACCAAATAAGAACTTTAATTGGTTTTGGGGATTAAATATCGGGCATTCAGTTAATATAGATAAAAGTGTTTCTACGATACCATACTATTATAATGCTCAGATACTAATGGGAATAAATTCGCATGCAGCGGGATTACCATCCATGTATATACGAAGTACTAATAAAGAAGGATTAGGTTTATGGGCAAAAGTACTACATGATCAGGGTACACAAATAATAAATGGAGGATTGGTCGTTCAGGACGATTTTATAATACAAACAGGAGTAAATAATTCCACACCACTAGGTGAATACGGCAAAAAACTCTATTTCGGTAGTGGATCTAATGATAATAATGATGCTATATGGATTTCCAGATATAATTTAGCGGCTGATGAATCAGAATTAAGGATAAATGTTGGAGATGACAAAAGTGATAGATTTGTAGTAGGTAATAGTTACCATACAGATGGTAAGTGGAGGGGCTTCTTAACTGTGCAGACCTCAGGAGTAGTGACAGTTGGATCGCAGGATTTAGGAGGGAATCTAGAAGTTAATGGTGTTATCCGTGCTAAAGAAGTAAAAATAGAAGCAACTAACTGGCCTGATTATGTTTTTAATAAAGAATATAATTTGCCGACATTGAAAGAGGTAGAAGAACACATCAAAGAATATAATCATCTACCTAATATTCCATCCGAAACTGAGGTAAAAGAGAAAGGTGTAGACTTAGGTGATATGCAAGCGAAGTTACTGCAAAAGATAGAAGAATTGACATTGTATATGATAGAGCAAGATAAGGAAAATAAAGAACAGAGAAAATTAATAGAAGTGCAATCGGAGCAAATTAAACATCTGCAAGAGTTAGTAGGTAGCACAAAATAAATTACTTGTAAATAAAAACGCGTATATCTTTTGAGATATACGCGTTTTGCTTTTTATAATCTAGTTCTTATTTAAAATAAGAAGCATCCATTATTTTAAATTCAGGTTCGTCGGCTTTGCGAATAGATACACTTACGTTATCCCATTGCGTAGGCCATCCACCTAGTACAGCACCCAGTCTTACAATCTTCACAGGATGGTAACCTTTTGCTAAAGCAATCGATTTATCGTTGCGAGAAAATCTTCGGGCAGTAGGTGTGCCTTCATCGTTCGTGATTAATTGTTTGTCACCAAGCCACATCTCTGCATCAGTACTGAAATAATATACACCATCTTCAGGAATATTGATATATCCTGTCAATATAGTCGAATATAAATCTTCAGAATATACTTCCATATAGCCTTTAATACGGTACTTAGATTCTTGAGGAGAAGCTACAACGCCAGTCTCATCAGGAGTTTTTCTATCCAGATCACTAACTTTTAATGCATTTCCTTTGTAATATTCTACAACAAGACCCGGTTTGGCATCTTTAGCTTTTTCTACACTTGGAACATAAGTTTGTTTTTCTAATGTAATAGTACGAGTCTTGCTCATCTTATCAGATAGAAGAACAGAACGTATCTTCAATGTCGTATTTTCAGTAAATACTAAAGGTTTTTCGTATGGTGCCGATTCCAAAGTCGGTTCGCTGCCATCTGTTGTATATACCATTCTTGCAGGCTCGGTAGTCTTGAACTCGAGTGTAGTACTGTCGGTAAACGCTACGAAGTTGCTCGATGGTGCTCCAACTTGCTCAGGCATCGGTATATAATAATTTATATTGTGCATATCGAGGCGCACACGTTGGTTTTCGATACGACGCTCGAAGTCTTTATAATCTTTTCTGTCCTTAGCAGACCATGTTACTTCGGCAAGCGCTATAATACGAGGATATATATCGAATTCCATATCATCTTGCGTATAATTATACTCGTTCCACATGTTTGCTTGCGCACCAAGTATATGTTTTGTCTTATCAGCATCCAGTTTATCAGGGATAGGCTCATAGCTGTATGTTTTAGCTAGGGTAGTAAGTCCTCCGATTGTAACAGGAAGTACTTTAGAATCGCCTTGATAATGGTCGAAATATAACCAACCGCCCGGAGTCATAATCACATCATGCCCCATGTTTCCTGCATCTATACCACCTTGTTCGCCTCTCCAACTCATAACCGTGGCTGTAGGAGCTAACCCTCCTTCAAGAATTTCGTCCCAACCGATCATTTTTTTATTGTGCGTTAATAAGAATTTTTCGATACGTTGAACAAAGTAGCTTTGAAGTCTTTCTTCAGCAGAATGATCTTTATCCGATTTTAAACCAAGTTCTTTAATGCGTGCCTGACATTTAGGGCATTCTTTCCAACGATCTTTAGGACACTCGTCGCCTCCGATGTGGAAATAATCACTTTCGAACAAAGGAATAACCTCTGTCAGTACATCTTCAAGAAATGCAAATACAGAATCGTTGCCAGCACAGTATACATCTGTGGCTACTCCCCAATAGTTGCGTACATCTATTTGTTTTCCTGTGCACGAAAGTTCAGGATATGCACTTATAGCGGCAACACCATGACCGGGTAATTCTATTTCGGGTATAACTTCAATAAAACGTTCTTTAGCATAAGCCACAATATCTTTCACTTCGTCTTGTGTATAGAAGTTAGGGCCTACAGTATTGCCTTCTCCTTCCACTCTTTTTGCTCCGATCTCGGTTAGCTTAGGATATTTTTTTATCTCTATTCTCCAGCCTTGGTCTTCAGTCAAGTGCCAGTGGAATTTATTAATTTTGAACATAGCCAACACATCGAGCTGTTTTTTGATGAAATCGATATCTGCAAAATGACGGCAAACGTCTAAGTGCATGCCACGATAAGAGAAACGAGGCTCGTCTTTAACTTTCACCGCAGGAATGTTCCATGCAATGTTTTTGATACGTACAGGACTTTCTATTTCGGCAGGGAGTAATTGCAGAACAGTTTGCATGCCATAGAAAATACCTTGTGGTGTTTTGGCTTGTATATCGATACCGTTAGCTGTTACTTCCAGCAAATAGCCTTCGTTATTTACAGGAGCGTTGGCATCGATAGATAGAGTGATGTAGTTCATCGCAGGCTTGTCTTTTTCTATTTTAAGATCGAAGCCGGTTGAATTTTTGATTTTAGCAGCAAAAAATGCAGCTACTTTGTTTACATTTTCATCTTCCGATACAAATACTGTACCTTTCGATAAGTTGAAAATTCCTTCATTTTGGGTCAGTTCCAGAGGGGTAGGTGTTACGTTTATACCCTCATTGTAAGGTTTCTGTACAAGTGGTTCGTTATTTCCACACGATGATACTAGCAATGCTAATGCCATAGAAACCATTGGTATTAATTTTTTCATGGGCGTAAAAAGGTTTTTTAATTTAGCTTTTGCAAATATATAATTCTTTAGGTTAGTAAAATAATTTATTAACATATAAATGCAAAAAGGAGATATTCCAAGAATATAATATTGTTTAGTATTGAATATATGAATCTGTATAATTATTTGATTTATTGATTATTTAGTAAAGGGTAGCAGAAGTAATAGATCCGTTTTATCAGAGTCTTTTGGATTTATATATTTAAATTTTTTATGCCCGTCTTGAAACTCGATTTTTTTTACATTATTTATATTTAAGCATTCATTTGTATTTAAGAAATAGGATGTATTGCCGCAAATCAGAGAATCTTCTCTAAAGAAAACCTGATCTAAATATAAGATGGTTTTCTTATTATTATTTTGTGTAATTCTCATTTCATGACTAGGCTTTTTCTTAAATTTCTTAGGGTTATTATTTTTATCTACACATTCTATGCTATCAATCGAATTTGTTAGATAGGAAGAAACCAGACCTAGAGGATCTCTAACATATGCAACATTTAGTTTTGCAGGATCATTGTCTTTAAATTGTTCTTTAAAACTCTCAATAGGGATATAATAAGTAGTACAATTTGTGCAGTTTATAATAATTATTACAATAATTATTAACCCAATAAGTTTTTTCATGTGTATAGTAAGGTGTTTTCGGAAGTTTGTTTATTTTGATATTTTATTTTTAGATATCTAGATGAAAAGAAGCCGACTCAACAGCCGGCTTCTTGCTCTTGTATATCTTAACTGTATAATTTAGATAGCTCCTGTTTCTTTCAGTACAGCATTTGTTTTGTGTACAGCAGCGGCAGATGCTTCGAACTTTTCTTTTTCGTCAGCAGTCAGTTTGATATCGATGATTTTTTCCCATCCGTTCTTACCAAGAACAACAGGTACACCAATACAAATATCGTTTTGTCCATATTCTCCTTCAAGAGCAACACAGCAAGGGATTACTTTCTTTTGGTCGTGTATAATAGACTCTACTACATAAGCTCCGGCAGCGCCCGGTGCATACCAAGCCGATGTTCCAAGAAGACCTGTAAGGGTAGCACCACCAACCATCGTATCAGCAACTACTTTGTCAAGAACCTCTTTAGATAAGAATTCAGATACAGGGATACCTTTGTATGTAGCAAGGCGTGTAACAGGAATCATTGTAGTGTCACCGTGTCCACCGATAACCATTCCTTCAACTTCGTTAGGATTGCAACCTAAAGCCTGAGTCAAATAATATTTGAAACGAGAGCTATCTAATGCTCCACCCATACCGATTACACGGTGTTTAGGAAGGCCTGTAACTTTAGATGTCAGATAAGTCATAGTATCCATCGGATTAGAGATAATCACAAGGATAGCATTCGGAGAATGTTTTAGAATATTTTCAGATACAGTTTTAACAATACCTGCATTTACACCGATTAGTTCTTCACGAGTCATACCCGGTTTACGAGGTATACCCGAAGTGATAACAACTACATCAGAGTTTGCTGTTGCCGAATAATCGTTTGTAACACCTACGATACGGGAATCGAAACCCAATAATTGAGCTGTTTGATTCATATCCATAGCTTTACCTTCCGAAACTCCTTCTTTTACATCAAGCATTACTACTTCGTCTGCTACTTCGTTTAATGCAAGCACGTTTGCACATGTTGCTCCTACATTACCGGCACCAACAACTGTTACTTTAGACATAATAATTTAGTTTTGATTTTTATATAATATAATAATTTCTTCTTTTTTGGTATACTAAGATAGCTGTAGCTGTTATATAGATGCTATCTATGATGCTTTTTATTCTAACAAATGTACATGCTTATTCTGAAATAATGAAGATATTTGAATGTAAAATTCTTTTGAAGTATTAAAAAAAACGAAAGAGTTTTATCATTTTGTACAATCTATTTAAAACATATATATTTGTACTCAAAGTTATATAGTCGAAAATTATATGGAAACAGAATCGAAAAGTAATACTAAATTATTAATAGGAATTATAGTTGTACTGATAATAGGCATGGCTGTAGCTGGTTATTTTATTTTCCATCAGAAGACCCAACTGGATGAGATGCAGGAGGAAAGCTTACTTACTAAACAGCAGCTCGAAGATGAATATGAGAGCATGACTATGCAGTACGAAGGATTTAAAATCAATCTAAAAAACGATTCTTTACTTCATCAATTAAATAACGAACAAGCTAAAGTTCAACGCTTATTGGACGAGCTGAAAACGGTAAAAGCTGATAATAAGGCAGAAATCAGTCGTCTGAATAATGAATTGGCTAGTTTACGTAAGATTCTTAAGTCATATATTGCCCAGATAGATTCACTGAATCGGGCAAATGCACAGTTGAGACAGGAAAATAAAGAAATAACTGATAAATATCAGGCTACTAACAGGACTCTGAATGAGGTTTCGCAACAAAAAAATAACCTGACAGAAAAAGTTACTTTGGCTGCTAAGCTGGATGCGACAGGTATTAGTGTCTCTGCTACAAATAAAAAAGGGAAAGTTCAAAAGAAAATAGATAAGGTTGAACAGCTTATTGTAAACTTCACAATAACAAAAAATATTACAGCCGAACCAGGCGAACGTACTATCTACGTACGAATAATGAAGCCCGATGATGATGTACTGGTTAAGAGCAGAACAAATGTTTTCCCTTTCGAAAATGGTGAAATCAACTACTCGATGAGGAAAATAATCGAGTATGGAGGTGAAGAAGTTCCTGTAACTATGTACTGGAATGTAGAAGAATATCTTATGCCGGGAACATATCGTATAGATATATTTGCTGATGGTAGTCGTATCGGGTCTAAATCATTTTCAATGGATAAATAATGAAAATACACGAAGCAAAAACAGAGCATATCTGGATTATTCAATCATTATCGAGCCGTGTGTGGCCTCATACATTCAGGGAGATTTTGTCCGAACAGCAGATTGCCTACATGATGGATATGATGTACTCCGATCAGGCGCTCGAAAATCAAATGAAGGAGCTTAATCACCATTATCTATTAGTTGAAGAACAGGGTGAATATCTGGGATATGTATCTTACGAATTAGATTATAAAGGGAAACCTTGGACTAAGGTTCATAAAATTTATGTTCTGCCTTCTACTCAAGGTAAAGGTGTGGGGCGTTTGTTTATAGAGGCTGTCGGTAAAATAGCTAAAGAATATGGTAACTTGGAGTTATCCCTCAATGTAAACCGATACAATAAGGCTGTTGATTTCTATAAGAGAATGGGGTTTGAAATCATTGGAAACGAAGATATTGATATTGGTAATGGTTTTTTAATGGAGGACTTTATCTTAAATAAGAAACTGTAAATAATCGTTAATTGTAGGTTAAATTTAATAAAATTCGTAAGTGCACTTACGAATTTTCTGTTTTCTTAAGGGTGTATTTCTTATCTTTGCACATATTAAGATTTTAAACTAAAAGAATTTACTATGAGATTAAGAAATCTATTTATTTTATTCGCAGTGGTGGGATTGTTACTCCCAGGTTTTTCATCGTGTAGCAGTGATGATGACGATGATGTTATAATTAACCCTAATGGCGTATATTCTGCTGAAAAATTGGAGTTAAACGGTGCTAAGGCTGCGGAAGGAGTGAAAATTACAATTGGCGAGCAGGTAGCTAATGCTGTAGATATTACTTTAGAAAACGTGATACTTGGCGAGCCTAAATTAGTATTGAAAGGTACTTTAGCTCAAGATGGCAGAAATTACACTGTAAAATCTACAGATATGAACGAGAATCGTAACATTACAGTAGAAGGAACCACAACTGGTGATAAATTGACTGTGAAAGTTATTACTAACGTTAAATCGCAACTTGTCGGAACTTGGAATCTGAAAATTACAAATGTAACATCTGGAGATAATCAGGGTAAATTTGCTGATATTCTCTTTAATATCAAAACAAAAGATGGTGGTTTTATGGAGGAGATGATACAAGGATTTGTGCCTCTATTCGCTGGGAAAGCAATTGCAGATAAAGTTGAATCAGTTACAGTTATATTTAACGAAGATGGAACTACTAAAATATCTTATAAAGAACTTGGTGGTATGACAGAATATGTAATAACAGAGACAATTCCTATTTCATATTATACAGATTCGAAAACGAATAAATTATATTTAGCTGTTGAAAAAGGTGCTATTGATCAATTACTCGAAACATTAAAAGAATCATTAGCAGGGATTGATCCCGCAGCGATTAAAGTTATATTGATTGAAAATGGTTTATATTACACATTGCCTATCAATGTTACAATAGAAAATAGTCATGCATATTTTTATATATCCAGAGATACGGTAGATAGAGCAGAGCCTTTATTTGATGTTATAAAAGGACTACTTCCTCCAGAAATGAATTTGGAACCAATGGTAGATATTATATTAACAGCTCCAACGTTAAACTTTGGTCTAGGATTCGATAAACAATAATATTTTATTTTACTATATAAAAGAGGTTGCTGAAATAAGATCAGCAACCTCTTTTTTTATTTAACAATATGATTCTTGCTAAGTTGCATATTTTTGTCTTATTTTGATCTCGGATTTACTGTACAGATAAATGAGTACCACATTTCACAACAATATTGATATAATCACAACAAAAATGAACGTATCGGCAAATAGCCGTCGACCTTTTTTGTTTGGTGTCAATTTTGAGTTGACAGAGGGCTTTTTTATTGAAGATCCACTAAAGCAAAATGAGATATTGTTCCAAATAAAGTCGGTTAGCAATAAATTAAATTCAATAAACGAATATCCGAAGACCACTTTCAGAACGAAGCCTATTTCTTATGATAGTTATAAAGAAAAGTTTAATATTGTTCATAAAGGATTAAGGCGCGGAGATTCTTTCTTAACGAATCTGACAATAAAAACTCCTATTGAAACCAATCTGTCGCTCGAGGATATATTCGCACAAAGCAAAGTGCCTTATTCACTATGTATTCCTGATAGGTTTGTTTGCTTCTCTCCCGAGCGATTTGTGAAAATAGCAAATGGGCGGATATCCTCTAATCCGATGAAGGGTACTATAAATGCGAATATACCCGATGCGGAAAGCATTATTCTTTCAGACTTTAAAGAAACAGCCGAGCATAATACCATTGTAGACCTTATTCGTAACGACCTCAGTATATCGGCACATGATGTAAAAGTGGAGCAGTATAGGTATATAGATAAGATAAAAACGAACAATGTTGATATTTTGCAAGTAAGTTCTATGATCGAAGGTCAGCTGCCCCATAACTATCGAGCGCAGATTGGAGATATCTTTTTTAGTATGTTGCCAGCAGGTTCTATTTGTGGCGCACCTAAGCAAGCCACTGTCGATTTGATAAAATTGGCAGAAGGGGAGAAGCGGGGATACTATACAGGCGTATTTGGATATTTTGATGGTGTAGAACTCGATTCGGCAGTACTAATTCGTTTTGTAGAAAAAGATGGAGATCAATTATTTTTCAGAAGTGGTGGGGGTATAACTGCTTATAGTAAATGTGAAGAAGAGTATCAGGAAGTATTAAATAAAATATATTTACCGTTGTATGAGTAGATTGACATTTATAGAAACAATTAAGGTGCTTGATGGTGTCTATTATAATTTGCCATCACATATCGATCGGATAAGGCAGACGATGCAGCTCTTCTTTAATATTACTACAGATATTAATTCGCTTTTTCTATCTGTTCCGGTTAAGTTTCAAAAGGGACTGGTAAAATGCAGGATTGTTTATTCAAATAAAACTGCAATTATTTCTTTTGAACCCTATATATTTCAGAATATAAGAAGTTTATATTTAATTGAAGATGATCAGATCGATTATAGCTATAAGTCTACTGACAGAGGTAATTTTAAAAAATTATTACTAAAGAAAGGGGAGATGGACGAAGTTCTGATAATAAAAAATGGATTGGTTACTGATACATCATATTCAAACGTTGTGTTCGAAAACGAATCCGGTTTATATACTCCAGATAGTTATCTCTTGAATGGTACTAAACGGCAACTGCTTTTACAAAAAGGAGTAATAAAAGAAATAAGCATAAGGGTAGAAGATATTCCTCTTTATGATAAAGTATATTTGATTAACGCAATGATGGATATTGAAGATTCGGTTTGTGTTTCGAGTGATAATATTTTTTATAATAATAAGAAGAGTATTATTAGGGTTGGTTAGTCGCTATTTATAGTTTATATAATATATCTAAATGTAGGATATGTTTTTTTAAGAGCAAAAAGGGAGCTGATGTAAATCAGCTCCCTTTCATTAAAAATCTATTGTAGATTATTTACCTTGTTCCAGTTTCAATGTAACAGTTGGTTGGTCACATACTTCAGTTGGTCCGAAGTATTGGATAGGACCCGGATATACATATTCTGTACCAACAGCCCAAGCTTCGCGATTTGTTGCGAAGAATTTGAATGGAGCACCATCAAGTCTTACTAGTGCTTTTTGGATAACCGGTTTCATTTCGCCATGACGACGTTCCATATTCATCATCATAGTTACAGGAACACCACCTGCAATCCACTCACTAGCAGGAGCAGTCGTGTTACGTACCGATGACATGTAACCTGTTTTTCCTGCACCGATAAGAGCCGAAGCTGTATATCCTAACGAGTAGCAGTAGTCAGCATCGTAGTTAGAAGGAGCAGCGCAACGACCTTCGTATCCGAAGAAATGTACCTGTGCAGCAAATTTACCCTCATATTTACCTGCTTTTTTCATTTCAGCAAGTTTGTTACCTACCATTTCGGCAAGTAATTTTTCTGTTTCTATAAGTGATACTTGTACATTACCATGAGGGTCACGGTCAAGAGTTAACTGACGAGCAACACCTTCCGGAAGGCTTCCGAATACAGTAGCATTAGCTGCTGATAAATTCTTTTTGATATATGCTAATTGCTCAGCTTTAGCTACAGCGTTGAATTCATCTTGATGATGTGCAAGGAAATCGTTCAATTCAGAGATCAAAGCTTTCATTGCAGGGATAAATTCGATAAGTCCTTCAGGGATAAGTACAGTACCGAAGTTGTCGCCATTAGCAGCACGCTTAGCAACAGAGTCAGCAATATTTGCTACGATATCGTCAAGCGAAAGCTCTTTAGCTTCTACTTCTTCTGATATGATACAAACGTTTGGTTGTACTTGAAGAGCACACTCAAGAGCAATATGAGAAGCTGAACGACCCATTAGTTTGATAAAATGCCAGTATTTACGAGCCGAGTTACAGTCACGTTGTATGTTACCGATAACTTCAGAATATACTTTGCAAGCTGTGTCGAATCCGAATGAAGTTTCGATCATTTCATTTTTCAAGTCACCATCGATCGTTTTAGGACAGCCGATTACTTGTACACCTGCATTGATAGCTTTGTAGTATTCGGCAAGCACGCAAGCGTTAGTGTTAGAATCGTCACCACCGATGATAACCAGTGCTTTGATATCTAATTTTTTCAAGATTTCAAGACCTTTATCGAAATGTTCTTTTGTTTCCAGTTTTGTACGACCGGATCCGATTATGTCAAAACCACCAGTATTACGATATTCATCGATAATGCCCGAAGTAAGTTCCATATATTTATGGTCGATCAAGCCACCAGGTCCCATAAGGAAACCATAAACACGGCTGTCAGCGTTAAGAGACTTCATACCGTCGAAGATACCTGCAATCACATTGTGACCACCGGGTGCTTGTCCGCCTGATAAAATAACACCAACATTGATTGCCGGATGATTTGCTTTGTCAGCAGATTCCACAAACTTAAGAGTAGGCATTCCGTATGTGTTAGGGAATAATCTCTTTACTTCGTCCTGGTCAGCGATAGATTGTGTTGCTGCACCTTCTTCGATTTTCACAGAACCATATAATGCTTTAGGCATTTTAGGCTTGTAAGCAGCTCTTGCTACTTGTAACGCGCTTTTTTTCATTCGTTTTTGTTGTTTATTATATTGAATAATTTAATCGTTTTTAAGGTCTGCAAATTTCGTTATTTTTTTTCAAATATAAAAGTTTAATACTGTTCTTATTCTGGTATGTTCATTAACATTTACGATCGGAGACATGATTCCTATTCATTTTTTCATTTTTTTAAATATTATAAGATATTTATTATGGCTATCTTTGTTGCTGTTTTTAGTAAAAAAAATATGAAATATATATTAATATTATTGAGTCTCGGAACATTGTTTCTGACCTCTTGTATCAAAGATGAGCCACTATACAGAGAGGCTGATATTGTTTCGTTTACAATTAAGAGCGATGATTATATATCGAGTTCGATGACAGAAGATCGGGTTCAGCTTGTACTATCAGCAGCAGATAAAACAAATTTAATTCCTGAAATCGAGGTATCTCCAGGTGCAACGATTTCTCCTGCATCGGGCGTCGCACAAGATTTCACGAATGATGTAGTCTATACTGTTGTGTCGGAAGATGGAAACTATAGTAAAAGATATACTGTAAGTGTTACATCAAGAATGGGTTTCAAATATGATTTTGAAAATTGGACAGAGGAAGGTGCATATTGGAAATATCCGGCAATGAGCGATCCTGCTTGGAAATCTGCAAACCAAGGGGTTATGACTGCTAAGGCAGGGAATGTAACAGAATACCCGACACGTTCAACTATTGATGCTTATAGGGGGAAGTATGCGGCTTTGCTAGAAACACAAGTAGGCGGAAATTTCTTTGTTGTAGGGTATGTTCCAGTTTTTTCCGGATCTCTTTTCAGAGGCGATTTTAAATTGCAAATGTCTAATCCGGCAAAGTCTCCTTTATTTGGACAGATACATCCTAAGGAGGACGGTAAACCGCTAAAAATGACAGGTTACTATAAATATACACCGGGTGAGAAACTGATAAACAAACAAGGTGAAGTTGCGGGACAGATGGACGAGTGCTCTATTTATGCTGTTTTGTATAAGGTAACTAAAGGAGCCGAAGGTCAGAAAGAATATCTGGATGGGACTAATATACTGACTTCGGACAAGGTTGTTGCTACGGCTATATTAGAAGATAGAACAGCGAAGAAGGAATATACGAAATTCGAGCTTCCATTCATTTACAAAGGAGATATAGATTATTCTCAAAATGACTATAAATTGGCTATTGTTTTTGCTTCTAGTAAAAATGGTGATTTCTACGAAGGGGCTGTGGGTAGCACTCTTATAGTAGATGAAGTAGAAGTGGAATGCGAATCTTTCGATGAAAATTAATTATAACTATAAAGATGAAAACAATTAAATATATAGCTTTTCTGCTTTTATCTATACTGATAACTTTACCTTCATTCGCTCAGATATGGAAGAATGGTACTTTTGAACATAAAATTGTAGCCGGTTTTAATATTGGAGCTACAACTCCTTTGTCTATTCCAGCCGAGGTGCGGTCCGTTGAGGCTTGGTGGCCTCAATTCACACCACAACTCGGGTACAATGTCGTCTATAGAACAGAGAGTAAATGGGGATTGGGTAGCGGTATCTTGCTCAATTATAAAGGCATGGGCATACGAGATAGAGTGAAATATATGTATACCGAGGTGATTCCCCAAGAAGGTAGCAATAGTATCTTAAAAGGTTACTTCGTTGGTAAGAATCAAACAACCGTAAAGACTGCCTATGTAACTATACCTCTATATGCAACTTATAAAGCTAGTGAGAACTGGGAAATGCGCTTGGGTGGATACGCTTCTTATTTATTTAGCGGACAGTTCAAAGGGCATGTATCGGATGGTTATATCCGACTTGGTGATCCTACGGGTGAAAAAGTTGAAATTACGGAGAAAGCTACGTTTGATTTTAACGATGATTTAAGATCGTTTGATTTTGGATTGACAGTTGGTGCCGAAAGAAAGATAAATGAGCGTTTTGGTGTTTATGGTAATCTCGATTGGGGATTAAGACCGATTTTCCCTTCCGATTTTAGAGCAGTAGAGTTTAATATGTACAATATCTATTTTACTTTTGGACTGACATATAAACTATAATTTTACAGTTGATATATTATATAAAAAGAGGTTATTATTCAATAACCTCTTTTCTATTTATATTATTTTAATTATCAGAATTTCCATTTTTCTGATGTCTTGGCATCCTTAGTGTTCTTGGTATTTGTCGTACCAGTTCCTACTCCTCCATTATAATATTTCAGGGCGTTGGGCAGAGCCTCTTTTATCTCTTTAATCCGTTTAGCATCCGAAGGGTGAGTGCTGGAGAATTCACTTGTATTACTACCCGATTTTTCAGACATCCGTTCCCAGAATCCAACAGCTGCGCGAGGATCGTATCCTGCCATTGCCATGAATATAAGTCCTAATTCATCCGCTTCCAGTTCGTGCTTGCGCGAATATGGCAACAAAAGCCCATATTGAGTACCTAAGCCAAAAGCCGTTGAGGCAACTGTTTTTGTGATTTCAGATGAACCGCCTAGTACTGCGCTTAAAGCTGTACTGCCATAATTTGCGGCAGTTTGCTGACTCATTCTTTCGTTGGCATGTTTTGCTACCGCGTGCGCTACTTCGTGCCCTATAATAACAGCCAGACCTGTTTCATCTTTCGTGTAAGCAAGTATTCCTTCGTATACGACGATCTTACCACCGGGCATACAAAATGCATTTACTTCATTACTTTTTACCAGATTGAATTCCCATGAAAATTGTGAAACCTCTTTTTCGAGTCCATTCTTTTTGAGATATGCTTCTACGGCATTTGCAATATTCCGTCCTACTTTATTTACAAGTTCTGTATTTTTTTTATCAGTTGATATAGGAGCAGATTGGATAAACTCGCCATATTGTTTTAGACTCGAAGTCAATACTTCCTGATCGGACACTAAAAGCATTTGCTTACGTCCGGTAACAGGAACGCTTCCGCAACTGGTAAACAGGATTGCAGAAACTATAAAAAGAAGGGATATATATTTAAGCATAATGTTGGGTGTATTATTTTTTGTTTTGCTCTTTTAAAAGATCTCTTATCTCCCCTAATAATATTTCTTCTTTACTTGGTGCGGGTGCTTCGGCAGGCGCTTCTTCCACCGGTGCTTTTTTCAATGAATTCATTGCTTTAACAGCAAAGAAGATAGCTGTTGAAATAATAACAAAATCAAGAACTGTCTGGATGAAACTTCCATAATTGATAGAGACTGCTGCCACATCGGCTGTAGCATCCTGAAGTATAAATTTAAGATCGGCAAAATCTACACCGCCCAATACTACTCCTATAGGAGGCATAATAATATCACTCACTAACGATGAAACTATTTTACCGAATGCTCCACCGACTACAACACCGACAGCTAAATCGACTACGTTGCCACGCATCATGAACTCTTTCAACTCTTTTATTACAGACATGCTATTTGTTTTTTATAATTACTATTAAATTATTATTCTATCTATTTAAACACCAATTAAAGGTTTTTGTTTAATATCATTTTTATGGTTTTTATACTGTTAGTATCTGCTATTTGTATCTGTTCGATGCATAGGCTGTCAGGTAGTAACAATTTGTATGGAATATCAGGGTCTATGTCGTGCTTATAGTTTAATAAATAGCCATTTAGTTTGATGGAGTCATTGTTGGTGGTATAGTCGAGAGCAAATAAGTTGTCGTTTTCTTTGATAAACAGGCTTATGGGCGATTTTTTCTTTAATTTATATATTGTATTATCGTCTTCATAATTGGTGAAGAATGTGTTTTGAGGGTCTATGTCAATAAAATCGGTTACAAGTTTGTAGTTTTTGCTCAGTGCGAGAATACCTTTATGATAAGTACAGACTAAAAACTGATTGTCGGAAGTACTATACAATAATAGTATTGAATCTTTATATTTTATTTCTTTTGGAGGGTGTGCAGAGATTATTTTTGTTTCCAAAATATTTTTTATATCTATTTCCTGCTCCTTACTTACTTTCATCAATAATATTTTGTCGTATTTGTCTCCATATATTATGATGGGATAAGATATATATTCTTTCAGTGGTTCTATTATCGCTTTTAAGCCTGCATTGTATTGATACAGTTTATCGAAACTATGATTTCTACTAATATGGATCACCTTTTGTGCTTGTGGTGAGATACATGTGTAAATATCTGTATCGAAAAACTGCTTGTTTTGATTCAGTCGTTGATACATATGCCATCCACAAACAATGACGATAAGCATTAGAATCAATAAAATAACTATCTTTATACTTCGTTTATTCAGCATGAAATAATCTAATCAATTGTTACAAAGATATATGAAAGCTTTAGTAATCAAAGAACTCAAATCTGTTTTTTGTTCTTCCGCAGGCGCTTTTTTCTCTTTCGCATTTCTGCTTGTGATGGGCATTATGCTGTGGGCTTTCGGGGGAAGTTACAACTTTATTGACAGCGGTTATGCAAATATGGGACGTTTCTTTGATTTATCTCCTATTCTACTCTGTATTTTGATTCCGGCATTGACGATGCGACAATTTTCGGAGGAGAAACGAAATGGTACTTTAGATATTCTTCTGTCCAGACCTGTTAGCATACTAAGTATATATTTAAGTAAATTTCTGGCTTCTTATCTGTTTATCCTGATAACCCTGCTTCCTACAACCATATATGTATATTCGTTGTACCAACTTGCTAACCCTGTCGGAAATATAGATATTGAAAGTATTGTCGCCTCATATATTTCGTTGCTTTTACTAATTAAGGTATTTATAAGTATAGGTTTGTTTGCATCTTCTACAAGTCGGAATCAGATTGCAGCGTTGGTTTTGGCTGTGTTTCTTAGTCTCTTTTCTTTTTACGGATTTGAATTATTAGCCGGTATGTTCCTTTCGGGCAAAATACAGGCAATAATATCTTCTGTTGGTCTGGTGCATCATTACCAATTGATGCAACGGGGGGTAATACAACTTAAAGACCTATTGGTGGTCTTCAATTATGTATTTATATTCTCTATTTTTACATTGGTAGTTTTGCGTAGAAGCAAAGGGCGAATAGTGAAGGTCTTAATTATTTTAGCTGCTGTTCTCAATGTCGTATTTCTATCTGTTCCTAATCTGCGATTCGATTTTACAGCGGACAAAAGATATACTTTAAATGATTATTCTAAAAATTTACTGGCAAAGGTTGGAGAACAAGAGTCTGTAAAAGTGAATGTGTATTTAGCCGGAGATTTAAATGCCGGATTTCAGCATTTGCAAGATGCCGTAAGCGAGTTATTGACTGATTTTAACAGATATGCCGATAATAAGATCGAAGTAGCTTATAAGAATCCCTATCAATTATATCCTTCTATTCAGGATATGTATAAAGCAATGACCGAAAACGATATGCCGGGTATTGTTCTCAATGAGGTAGATAGAGAGGGTAAATCCAGTCAGAAGGTTATATATCCTTATGCGGAGCTTACAACATCGAAGGGCTCACTTATAGTGCCTTTACTTAAGAATATTGCAGGCTATACGGCTGATGAAAATCTGAATGCTTCGATAGAAAGCCTCGAATTTGAGTTTATTGATGCTATACGCTTACTTAATCAGGAAAATCCTAAAAATATCGCTTTTATAGAAGGGCATGGAGAGTTACCCAGAGCTTATGTCTACGATGCCGAAGAAGCTCTATCTAAATATTACTTTGTGAATAGGGGAGAGATTGGAGCAGAAATTGGAGTTCTTGATGAGTTGGATGCTATAATTATCGCTGGTCCGACTGAAAAATATACAGAAGAAGAGAAATATATTATCGATCAGTATATAATGTCGGGAGGCAAAGTTCTTTGGCTGGTCGATGGTGTTTACTATTCTCAAAGCGATTTGGCTAGAGAAGGTTTTTCGCCAAGCATGAAAAATGATGTTAGCCTCGATGATTTACTGTTTTCGTATGGTGTAAGGATTAATTCCGATTTGGTGCAGGATAAACAGTCTGCTTCTATTTATTTGATGACTGGCGATGATACCCAGAGCGCAACTTTATTACCTTTCTATTATATGCCATTACTGATCCCTTCGCCCGATGATCCGATAACAAAGAATATAAGGGATGTAAAGACAGCTTTTGCGAGTTCGGTGGATATTGTAAACAACTTGCCACAAATTCAAAAATCTATATTGTTGACTAGTTCAGCAAATACTCATTTGGTAAAAGTACCCGAAATGATAGACTTTGATGTTGAGAAAATACAGAATCAGTCCGGTTATTTCGATCAACAGTATATTCCGGTGGCTGTAAGTCTGGAAGGGGAATTTAATTCGGCTTTTACAAACAGAATGATACCCGATAGGGTTATTGGCCAGCATAAGACAATAAATACGAGCAAAAAAACTAAAATGATAGTTGTTGCTTCATCCGAGATTATCCGTAACGAAATAGAAGGACAAGGCGAAGATTCACATGTATTACCTATGGGATATGATCGTGTTTCGCAAAGGCAATATGGTAACCGTGATTTTATCGTGAATGCAGTAAATTGGCTTACAGACGATGATGGATGGATGCAATTGAGAAGTAAGCAGCAATATATGCGTATTCTGAATAAAAAAGAGTCTTTTTCAAATCGTGATAAGTATGCAGTGCTGAATATCGCTTTCCCTGTCTTATTTATGGGATTGATAATGGGTGGAATATTTATGTACAGAAAAAGGAAGTATGAGAAATAAACATCTTTTAGATTTTTAATTTATTTTTGCTGTCAAATCTTGATTATTTTTGCACACACCTACATATAATTTAATAAATGGATTCTATAAAACAAAAAATAGATACACTTCGTGAGGAGTTGAACAAACATAACTATAACTATTATGTATTGTCTACACCTACTATTTCAGATTTTGATTTCGATAAGAAATTAAAAGAGTTATCCGATCTGGAAACACAATATCCTGAATTTTTCGATGCTAATTCGCCTACACAGCGTGTAGGTAGCGATATCAACAAGACATTCAAACAGGTAGCCCATAAATATCCGATGCTCTCGCTAGGTAATACATATACCGAAGAAGAGGTGACGGATTTTTATAACCGTGTAAAGAAAGGTTTGAACGACGATTTTGAAATTGTTTGTGAACTGAAATATGACGGTACATCCATTTCATTGACTTATGTTGACGGACAACTTACGCAGGCTGTAACGCGTGGTGATGGTGTACAGGGTGATGATGTGACGGCCAACGTGCGCACAATCCGCAGTATCCCTCTGCATCTGAATGGAAGTGATTACCCTAAAGAATTTGAGATAAGGGGAGAGATATTATTGCCTTGGTCGGTATTCGAAGAACTGAATAAGGAGCGGGCAGAACAAGAAGAACAATTATTTGCCAATCCTCGTAATGCAGGATCAGGAACACTTAAGCAGCAAGACCCTAAGATAGTAGCATCGCGTAAACTCGATTCTTATTTCTATTATATATTAGGAGAGGATTTGCCGACAGATGGTCATTACGAGAACTTGATGAAGGCTAAAGAGTGGGGCTTTAAAACGTCTGATGCGATGAGAAAGTGCAAAACTCTGGATGAGATATTTGCTTTCATTCATCATTGGGACATTGAACGTAAAGATCTGCCGGTAGCTACAGACGGTATAGTTCTGAAAGTAAATTCGCTTACCCAGCAACGTAATCTGGGGTACACATCTAAATTTCCTCGTTGGGCTATTGCCTTTAAATTTCAGGCAGAAAAAGCATGGACACGATTGCTGTCAGTATCTTATCAGGTGGGTAGGACAGGGGCTGTTACACCTGTGGCTAATCTGGAAGCGGTTAAGCTATCGGGCACTACGGTTAAACGTGCATCACTGTATAATGAAGACAATATAAAAGCGCTCGATTTGCATATCAATGATTTGGTATCGGTAGAGAAGGGTGGGGAGATAATTCCTAAGATCACAGAAGTAGACACTTCGCAACGTAATATATTTGACGAGAAAGTTGAATTTATAAAAGACTGTCCCGAATGTGGAACTCCCCTTATAAAAGATGAAGGAGAAGCTATATTCTATTGTCCTAACGATACTTTATGTCCTCCGCAAATCAAAGGGCGTATAGAGCATTTCTTTACTCGTAAAGCTATGAATATCGGCGGTGGTTCGGAAACTGTCGAGCATCTTTATAATGCCGGATTTATTCATGATATTGCAGACGTTTATACCTTAAAATGGCAAGATGTTGCACGTTTGGAACGTTGGGCTGAAAAAAGTGCAAAGAATCTTATAAGCAGTATCGAAAATTCGGTTGCTGTACCCTACGAAAGGGTTTTGTTTGCTTTGGGCATCCGATATGTAGGTGAAACAGTAGCAAAAAAGCTGGCTATGGCATTTACTAATATTGATACACTAATGGCGGCGACAACAGAAGATTTGGTTCAGGTGGATGAGATTGGCGAACGTATTGCTCAAAGTGTAGTAGCTTATTTTCAAAAGGAGAAAAACAGAGAGGTTATTGCTAAGTTGAGAGAATATGGTTTGCAGTTTGAATTAAGCGATGATATTATATCACAAAAAACAGATAAGCTTGCCGGTCTGTCAATTGTTATCAGCGGTACATTTGAAAAATATTCACGGGACGAATACAAAGCGATGATAGAGCAGAATGGTGGTAAGAATAGTGGCTCTATTTCGGCGAAAACAAGCTATATTCTAGCTGGTGATAATATGGGTCCAGCCAAACTGGAAAAAGCAGAAAAGCTTGGTGTACCCATTATCGATGAGGCTAAATTCTTGGAAATGATTGAATAGTATGCTTAATTGAGAATAAATAATAAGGTTTCGAGCCTTTTACTTTACTTATTTAACCTTAAATAGAAAACAAAATGATTCTGTTTTAGTTATAATTAGATATCTATAAACATCTTAAGAAAAAATATATGCTTGATTTCTATATAAAAAAGAAGGTAAATTCGGTCTTGAAAAACCATACTCGTAAACATGTTTTCCGTTCTCCCGAAAATATGGTTACGATACTTATTCTTTTCAATTCTAAAGACTGGAAAGAGGTAAGTGAAATAGCTCAGGATATGAGGGATAATGGAAAGGAAGTCTTGTTATGGACTATACAACCAAAGAATGCGCCTGCTTTGGATATGCCTAATGTACGAATAATAACCTCAAAAGAATTATCTAAAACGCAAGTGCTTTCATCCTCTGTTATTAATGAATTCGAATCTTTGGAATATGACACTCTTCTTGATCTGACGACTAAAGATGAGAACGCATTGCTTTACTTATTGGGAATCAATACCTCCGAATTTTGTGTAGGCATTAAAGAGTTAGATTATAAAGTATTTGATTTCATAATATTGAAAGAGGATGATAAAAACTTGGTTGAAACTTACACTCAAATAAAATTTTACCTTAACAATATACGTTGAGGTGCAAATAAATTCTTAATTTTGCACAAACCGAAATCAGTTATCTATTCGTAAGATAGAGAGATTAGCTTGAACGACTTTTTATGCCAAGAATGAATTTGAAAGGAATGGGGGTTGCTTTGATAACTCCTTTTAAAGAAGACGAAAGTGTCGATTATGATGCTCTCTCTCGTCTTGTCGATTATCAATTGCAAAATGGAACCGACTACCTTGTGGTATTGGGGACAACAGCCGAAACGCCTACATTGACAGAAGATGAGAAGAAGCAGATAGTAGAATTGATAATTAGTCGTGTAAATGGTCAGATTCCAATCATTTTAGGAGAGGGTGGTAATAATACCCGTTCGATTGTCGAAAGACTGAAAACGTGTGATTATACAGGTATCGATGGTATACTATCGGTTGTTCCATATTACAATAAACCGTCGCAGGAAGGAATTTATCATCATTATAAAGCTATTTCGGATGCATCTCCACTCCCTATTATTCTATATAATGTTCCGGGGCGTACAGGAGTAAATATGAGTGCAGAAACGACGCTTCGTCTTGCATGCGAATGCGATAATGTAATTGCAGTAAAAGAAGCATCGGGCAATATGACCCAGATGGACGAAATAATTAAACGCAAGCCCGAGAACTTTGATGTCATTTCGGGAGACGATGGTATTACTTTTCCACTGATCACACTGGGTGCTGTAGGCGTTATCTCGGTTATAGGGAACGCTTTTCCAAAAGAGTTTAGTCGAATGACACGTTTAGCTCTTGAAGGAGACTATCAAAGTTCGTTGACAATACATCATAGTTTTAGCGAATTATTTAATCTCTTGTTTGTGGATGGAAATCCGGCAGGAGTGAAAAGTATGCTGAATATGATGGGATATATCGAAAATAAGCTTCGTCTACCTCTTGTACCTACACGTATTACTACATACGAACAAATAAGAAATGTACTTATCGATTTGAATATCAAGTGCTGATGCCATTTCTGGCAATAAAAGGTGAAAAATAATGGTAATTAATTTGCATAATTACCAAAACTGTTTTACCTTTGCAACGCAATTAAGCAATGGCTGCGTAGCTCAACTGAATAGAGTATCTGACTACGGATCAGAAGGTTCTAGGTTTGAATCCTAGCGCGGTCACTTTTAAAAGCACTTATAATGAAAGTTATAGGTGCTTTTTTGATTTTAATATAATTGATATTGTTAGAATGGTTTTAATGTGGTTTTCACATCTTAGTTAAACCAAGAGTTAAACCAGTTAAACCAATGAGTGCAACAGTTAATGTAGTGCTATTCAAGTCTAAAACCTTATCTAATGGAGAACATCCTTTGATGATAAGAATTTGTAAAGACAATAAGAAGAAATACAAAAGTCTAGGAGTCTCAATTCACCCACAATTTTGGGATTTTAACAAGAGCAAACCACGTAGAAATTGCCCTAATAAAGAAGCAATACAGAACCTAATTACAGAAAAAACAAAAGAATATTCAGAGCAAATTCTTGCATTTACGCTAGAAAGTAAAGACTACACAGCTACCAAACTTGTTGAAAAAATTAACATTTTTAAAACTAAAAACACGGTTCAAGAATTATTTGATAAAGAGATCAACCGCTTAAAGCAAGAGGGTAGGTTAAAGTATGCTTCTACGTACAAAGAGTTACTAGTCTCATTATTAAAATTTAACATTCACTTAGACATTTACTTCTCAGAGATTGATGTTATTTGGCTTAAAAGATATGAAGCATGGCTAAGATCAAAAGGACTAGCTAGTAATTCAATTGGGGTAAGGTTTAGAACCTTAAGAGTGCTTTTTAATAAGGCTATTGAAGAGAAACTAGTCAAGGCAGAGTATTACCCATTCAAAACTTATAAAGTCTCTAAACTACATGAAGAAACAGTAAAGAGGTCAATCACAAAACTTGATGTAGAGAGAATAATCAGCTATAAGAGTGATAGAGAATATACTCGACTAGCAATTGATCTATTTTATTTCTCTTACCTCTCAGGAGGGATTAACTTTGTTGATATATCCTATCTTACAGAAAGTAACATTGTAGATCAGAGATTAGTTTATACACGCAGAAAAACAAAGAAGTTGATTAAGATACCTATACAGGAGAAAGCATTTGAAATAGTTGTAAAATATAAGCAACAAGATAATCCTTATTTATTTCCTATATTGTCAACATTTCATAAGACTGATATACAGAGAGCTAACAGAGTAAATAAAGTTTTAGCCATAATAAATAAAGGTTTGAAGGGTATAGGTGAGGAACTAAATCTACCAATTGATCTTACTACTTATGTCGCACGTCATACCTATGCAACCGTTTTAAAACGTTCTGGGGTTAATACTTCTATCATTAGTGAATCATTAGGCCATAGTTCTGAAAAAGTGACTCAAATCTATTTGGATAGCTTTGAAAATAGTCAGATTGATGAAGCTATGAAAAATTTGTTGTGAGTATCAAACTTATTATGAATAATTATCTATGATTGCTAAAAGCATTTAAAATATTATATATAAATTTAGGTAATAACCTACAAACCTGACCCAAGATTCCCCTGAAAAAATAAATATAAATTTGCATAACAACTTGATAATTATTGTATTTAATAGTACAATCATTATCAAATATGGATATGTTTAAAGATGAATTTAACAGTCTGATAAAACTCGTTGAATATTTCAAAGAAGAAAAGACCTGTATTGAATATTTAGCAGTTAAAAGATGGGGAGAAAAACCCTGTTGTCCCCATTGTGAATGTGAAAAAGTGTATTGTTTTTCATTTCAGATGGTAAGAGATATTAATGTTCCTCATGTAGTAAACAATTTATGTTCAGGATGGTACAATATTCGAATCACTCAAAAAGTGGTTCATAGCTATCTACCATTCCATGACCCGAAAACATTTACAGAAATGTGTGATGAATTTGTTTTTAGATACAACACAAGAAAGCTAAAAGAAGGAGAACGTCTAAATAAAATGTTATCTTTGTATTGTGCTCGTTTAACTTATGAAAATTTGATTTATGAGTGATGAAAAAGAAAAGAAAGAAAAACCAAATGACAGTAAGAAGAAACCTAATTTTGGTCAGATTATTACTGAAATAGCAAAAATAAAACCGTCTAAAACTGACAAAAAAAGAAGAGATAACAATTTATTACGCCCTTACTTATTACATTAAAAATGTTTCCGCATAATACAGGTCGTACTTATGTGGATTTTTATTTTAAATATATGCTTATAAATGTTATTTTTACAAAAAAAAATCATTTTTACATGAAAAGAACGATTTGTTATTTGTTAGGAACAATAGGGTTAATATTTGTAGGATATATAATAGCTGCATTTATTCCTATTGATTTTTTCAAACCACAATTTGAGCCAGATACAATAAGTAAAGGTCAATATTATGGGAATTTAGTTGAGTTATTGGGTGCAACAGGAACTATAACTGCTGTTATTGTGGCTCTATTTTTAGATGATATAAAATCATTGTTTAAAAAAGTCAAATTTCAAGTACAGTTAATAAATGAAGAAATATCAGAGGAAATAGGGAAAGGACAAGGTTCTACTAAAAAGGCTGTTAGATATTTTCATTCAATCGAAATTATCAATAATGGAAATATTAATGCTGACAATTGTCAACTATATCTTGAAAATCTTACATTTAAAAATGACTCATTAAAACATCCAATAAAATTATTAACAAAAAATTCACCTATAAAATGGGAGCAAGTAGATAAAGATGAGGTTTATATACCACGTTCAGGTAAGAAAATAATGGAAATATTTTATATTTCTCCTCCCCAAATAACTGGAACTCCCGAACAATCGGGTGATCCTATTCCCGCAAAATTATCTCTAATAGGTGCAGATATTGAACATGAATATTTAGGAGGGAAATGGATTGCAGATTTATGTATATATTCATCTAATTGTCAACCTTTTAAATTCAAAGTTGAGATTGATTGGAATGGAGAATGGCATGATCGCCAAAAAGAAATGAATAATATGATAAAAGTAAACATAAACAAGATATGAAAAATATAATCTTAATAACTCATGATCCTCTCATTCAAAATGAAGTTCTTAAAGAAAGGATACGCAATATTGGAAAACATTATAATTTTTTCAATGGACAATGGGTTGTGGAAACAGATTTAAGTCCACAACAAGTATATAATAAAATTGCGCAAGGTGAATTTGAAAAGATTTCTATTTTAGTTGTGTTGATTGATATGGATTCATTTGAGCAAGGATATTGGGGTAGAATGAATGTTGATTTATGGAATTGGTTTAAAGAAGTGAAAAATTTAAATATATAAATTTTACTTTATTTAGCAAGGCATTCTGATTTAGAATGCCTTGCTAATTTTACCTAAATATATTACATCTATTTCAGACATACATGTATTCATAATATACGAGATATAGCCTTTTATATATCACAAGACTGAATAAAGATTTCTACCTACAATATACCAAACTAAAAAAATAAAAATGTCAGATGCTGCAATATGGAATGTATTATAGTATCTTTAAATATCGCTTTTTCTAGCAATAGGAGTCTTCTATAGACAATTATTACATGAAAGCTCACAAGTATATTGTGTGATTTTTAATTTAAATAATAAATATCAATAATAAATATCAATAATAAATATCAATAATAAATATCAATAATAAATATCAATAATAAATATCAATAATAAATATCAATAATAAATATCAATAATAAATATCAATAATAAATATAAAAAAGAAAACATTTTGAATACTGATATAGAGCTTATTAATGCTCCCAAAGGAGCGATGTATGTTAACGAGTTTATGAGAACACTACCAGATGGTATTTTTAATAAAAAGAATACAGGGTGTGGAGCAACATCTTTGATGATTGAAAATGATCAGCCTGTAATCATTTGCTGCCCAACACAACAACTAGTTAATAATAAAGTCGCACAATATCCCAATGATAGATGTGGATATGTGCTTTTAGGTGTACTAGAAGGTGTATACGAAAGTGACATCAAGGCTTATATTGTTGAATGTGAAGGGGTGCAGCCTGTCAAGATTATGGTTACTTACAACTCATTTGGAAAGGTTAGTAATGCACTTGGTGATAAAATTCAAGACTATAAGATAATTGTAGATGAATATCAAGAACTTCTTGATAGTGTTATGTATCGGGACAAAGTAATATTGAAGTTTTTACAAGAATTACAAGATGTACAACACGTTACCTATTTGTCAGCGACCCCAATACCTAACGAGTTCATTCCAAACGAACTGATAGGGCTAAAGCAGTATGAAATAAATTGGGGTGAAAATCAGGTAATAATTACACCTCATCGAATTGAAGTAGATAGTCCATTCTTATACATTTCCAGAATGATAATAGGACATAGGGCAGGAAACTCATTTTCGATAAAGGAAAAAAATGTAAAAGAATATTTTTTTTATGTAAACTCAGTATCAGCAATAAATACAATCATAAAAAAAGTAGGATTGACAAATGATGATGTAAATATCATATGTGCAGATAATGCAAAAAACAGAACTACTTTGGGAGATATTAAGATAGGCTCTATACCTAAAGAAGGAGAATCAAACAAACCTTTCACGTTTTGTACAAAAACAGCATTCTGTGGTGTCGATTTTTTCTCAAAAGCTGGATTAACTGTCGTTGTTAGTGACGGCAAACATACAAGTACTATGCTGGATGTATCAACAGATATACGACAAATAGCAGGACGTATAAGAAATGAAGACAATTTATTCAAACACGCTATACTCCATGTGTATAACACTGGGTATATACTTGACATATATGAGTTTGAGCGCAAACTTTCTGATAAGATAGCAGATGCAGAAAGAGATATAAAATCCTTCGAATGTTTGAAAAAGGAAGAAAAGGGTTATGAACGCAGTATTATAGAAAAAGTTGATAATGACAGTACTGAAAGTTTCGTAATATATGATGAACTGAATAAGAAGATGTATCTAAACGATTTAAAAATAAAATATAATCAATGGAAATTCGAAACTATCCATGCAGTGTATGCAAATGGTCTAACAATGTCAGAGGCTTATGCTAAAGATGGTTTTAATATAGAGGAAGCTATTAAGTGGGAACAAAAACTAAGAGATTTTATGGATGTTGTAAATAAAACACCTCCTTTCAAATCTTTATATGAGGAATATTGTGTTGTTATGGAAAATAAGCCAGAGGGCTTTGCTGCAATACCTCAAAGAGCCAAAGATATAGAATCGATAAATCCACTCGTTGCACATGCATATCAATTTTTAACTATTGGCAAAGTTAAGGCACTGAGATACAATGTAACTGACATTAAAAATGAGGTTCGTAATAATATGCCAGAAACAAAAGAAGCCATAAAATCAATCTTGAAAGATGTTTTTCGAGAAGGAAGTGTATACACTAATGCAGAAGCAAAAGCTATAATAAAAGACTGTTATAAAAAACTACGCATAAATGCTAAAGCAAAAACAACAGACTTGGTAGAGTATTTTGATATAAAAAAAACTAAAGTGACAATAGAGGATAAACGAATGGATGGAGTTAAGATCAGTAAGATTCATTTTATATATACGAGATCGAAGTATCGATTACAAAGAATGTAATTGTTGATATTTAGTTTATTAATGGGGTATTTCAACAGTTGGAATACCTCTTTTTATTATAAAGTAATGTCGAATAATTCTGCAAGTAATAGTCTCTTAAGAAGAAAATTACATAAAAATTCGACATTTGATATTTTTTATTTAAGTATAACCGTATGCTCTATATAACTTTTTTAACCTTAGATTATAAAGTTATATTTATCGATAATCTAAATAATTCAACTTTATTTACTTCCTTAAACGAATATTTACAATAGTAGTCTACCTCTTTTCTTATATATAATGTGTTTAAATTCAATTTTTTAGGTAAAAATTACATTATTTCATCAAAAATAAGCATGTTTAAGAGTATGATAGACCTTAAAAGACTCCCCCCTGTTATTGGATGGGTGGATATTCCCCCATTCTAACATTTAAAAACAATGATATATGGAAGTAATTGTAAAAATTTTAACCTATCTCGTGTGTGGCATAATTACATTTTTAGTTTTTGGGAGAGACAGGCAAGATCGTAGTAAAAAGAAATAAGTTAGAATAATAAATAGCCCATGCCGAGTGTTTTAATCTTATTTTCTTCAAATATGATTTATTCTAAGTAAGAATTTCTATTTTTGTGTAATAGAATTTAAATCATTGCTTATGAAGAAATAGAAGAATTAGAACATAATTAATATAAAGCGTTTGCTTTATTGCTTGTAGTTTCAGAAAATCGCCAATTTAATTGAAACAGCTACATAGTGATAGGTGAATGTTCATGTTATAGGCATGGGCTTTCCTTATTGTGGCTGTAGGTGTTTGGCGATACCTCTGAAACTGATATAGGCGAGTACCATGCCTTCTTTATGTAAATATGTGCACAAAGGGTTGCTGAAAACTTTTAGAGTAAGCCGATACTAGAACTAAATATTATGAAGAAATTTTTATCTCTGTTATTTATTGTGAATTTATTTGGCTTAAGCGCTATATATAGCAAGGGCATTGAGAATACTAATACAACAAAAGAATTAGACCTACCCTCTATAGAACTAACTATAACAAATCCACCATGTAATTTTATTCAAGGTAAACAAGCTGGCTATGAATATTATTATTCTGGGGCTATCAATGAGAAGGATATAGATAATGCTATAGTATATAAAATAATGGCAAATACACTACCTATGAACTTTTCATCCATGATTGAATCAGATAAAAATACGATAAAATCGAATTTATTGAATTGGGCAAAATCTAAGGGAACTCCACAACAAATTCAAGGAAATAATTATATATATGGTTTGACTTTTAAATATCAAGAACAAGGATTTAATATAAAACAGGCTGTAATATTGACTGAGAAATATGTATATGAATTTATGGTCTTTTCAAAACTATCTGTAGATAATGATTTTTATTCATTTTTAGAGAAATGTTTATCAGGATTAAAAAGTGGTCAAGGGGATAATTTATCTCCTGATGCTGATACAAATGATAGATTAGAAAAATTAAAATTAAGAATAGCTAAAAATACTGAAAATTCATTAACAAGACGAATTGGTGATATATTAAGTGAACATAGACCTGCTGAATCTATTGAATCTATTGGTAATCAACTACCTGATTATAGTAGATATGATGATAATATTCAATCTATGCATGATATAGAGAACATCGAAGACTTTAGGAAAAACGAAAGAAATAATGAAATAGGGACTATTGCAATAAACGTAGGCATAGGAACGACTATTTTATTATTTATAATACTACTCATTATAAAATCAGGTGATAAAAAGAAAAAAGATGATAACTAATAAAAACATATTATGAAACTTTCAAGTAAAGAAAAAGGATCATATTTAATATGGGTAGCATTTAACTTGCTGATACTATTATGTTTTGGTAAATTAAAATTCGATAATAGCGATTTCTACCCATTTAGTGATGGATTTGAAGATATCAGTGATTATGATATTGCTGAATTTTTAGTTTATATTCTCATACCTATATTAGTAATAATAGCAATAAAGTATAGGAAAAGCTAAAGTATACCATTCAGATGGAAAATTTCAAAATGAAAGATTTAGTGAGTATGAAAACTGCTCACTATTTTTGTATAAATAGTAAACAAAATTATTAATCATCTTGATTTAATTAAGAAAGTTAAACCACCAGTTAAACCAACAAAATAATATCAAAGAGTGTTTTGAAAGTCTCATTTATAACCTATTGATTATGAGTTACCTTTGCAACGCAATTAAGCAATGGCTGCGTAGCTCAACTGAATAGAGTATCTGACTACGGATCAGAAGGTTCTAGGTTTGAATCCTAGCGCGGTCACTTTTAATAAATAAGAAAGCATGTAATTCAATGAGTTACATGCTTTCTTTATTTAGATACTTGCCACTGTCTTTATTGTTTAAAGTGTAGATTTAGGGTTAATGCATATTTATTCTAACCCAAGATGTAAACCATAAATCAACATGAGTGGAACAGTCAATGTCTTCTTTTATTTAATTCCGCAGCCGATGGCTTTTGTTGTGGTCACAGCGACAGGTTGTCCTGCTAGTAATGCATCTACTGCATCGGCAATGTAGGTCTTTTTGACAGCCGAAGCATCCTCGTAATTATCGTCAATTGCTCCAATATATCTAACCACATTTCCTTTGCTGGTTCTTTCCAACACAAATGCATGAGGAGTTTTGGTAGCTCCAAAGATCGGATAAACTTTTTGGCCGTCATCAAAAAGATATGGGAATGTGAAACCGGCCTCTTTATGGCGTTTCTTCATTTCATCGAAGCTGTCAGCCGGATAAATTACAGGGCTGTTCGGATTGATTGCTATAACAGGATAGCCCTTTTCTTTATATTTTGAGTCCAGAGCCACCAAACGCTCCTGATATGCTTGTGCATACGGACAATGATTGCAAGTGAATACGACAATAAATCCCTTCGCATCTTTATAATCACCGAGCGAAACAAAAGTATCATCTACATTCTTGAGTCTAAAGTCGGTAACGGTATCACCAATCTGATAACCTTGTGCAAATATTCCTGAGCACATTAAAATTAAAACCCCAGCCAATAATATAATTTTTTTCATTTTTCTAAAAATTTAGTTATTAATAAATCAAGTTCCTCATAGGTAAACTCTTTACTGTAAAAAGCCTTTTCTCCCTTCTTCACAATCAGAGTTGCGGGTATAGTTCCATCCCACGAAGGATCTACTTTGTCGATCCAAGCATTAGCATCCGGATCGGCAAGTACGATAACCGGTAACTTTATATTCCTCTTCTCGATAAAAGGAATTACGCCATTTTCAATACGTGATTTGAAGTCAAGGCTTATTAAGACGATTTTTATTTTTTCGTTGGCATATTTCTTGCCGATTGCTTCAAAGTGAGGAAGTTCTTTGATGCAGGGGGCGCAGTAGGTAGCCCAGAAATTGAAAACGTATGTCGTGTCGTTCGATGTTTCAGGATGAAACATCGGTTCTATCTCATCGAAAGTATAGACCGGAATCTTACTGATTTGACTCTCGTTCTCAGTAGGGGGAATTCCACTTGTGAGGAATATAAAGCAACCGGCTAAAAATATATAAGTTGATAATTTATTGATAATCATATACAAAATTTCTTATAGTATTTATCTATTAAATTAACAGATTGATAAACTATAATGTTTGTTGAGAATCGATTTACATAATAAACTTTATAATAATTTAGGAAAATTGTTTATTATTTCTGTAAACAAATTTCTATTATTAAGTAATCTGAATCTTGGCTACATTTTGCATTATGTTTATGAGATAGCTTTTCCATAAGAATAGTTTGGCCGCCCAGTTTATTTCTGTACAACTGAATGACAAAATAAATCTATTTATTTATCCATTTGGTCGATAATTGATTATTACAGTATTATTATAACTTTTGTATCATCTCTTCTTTTGTATTTCTTTCGTTTTGCTATTGTCGAAATGTTTTTGTTTGCCATTGATTTTTTTATTTGTGTAAGGTGTTAAAGGATAGATGTATGTGTGTATGCTAACAATAAAAAAGAGTTTTCCTTTGATTTCTACCTTAGGGACATAAACGATATGTTTTCTCTGCATTAACCAAAACGTCAATAAGTATTATATCGATTATGTATTATTCATTCATCGAAAATGAGCAAGTGTTTATTGATTGTTAACTATACGTTTGTCTTAACTGATTACAATCTTAAGTTAACATAAGATAGCTTATCAATAAATTGTAAAATTACGAAGCCTAGTTATAAAAGGTATGAACTGATCATCTATAGTGCAATTACTGCATTTAGCAAACATTCTGTACGAGCAATAAAACCTAGATAATAATCTGATTTTCTCTGTTCTATTCACAAATATTTTGTTTTAAGCCCCTATTTAGATATAGCATATTGATTGTCTGCAATAAGGTTAATTTAACCTAAAATAAATGAATTATCATTAACTGAAAAAAGAACTTTTAAACTAGAAATCTTAGATCTAACATTTACTCATTAACCCTAAATTTTACGATTATGAATGTTTATTGTAAAAAAAGAAAAATTAGGCTAATCGTTTTCAGATTACTACTTTTTTGTTGTTTTCTTATTAGCCCTCACCTTTTAGTCCAATCACAAACAGTTAGTGGAACTGTTGTGGATACGAACAATGAGCCTATAGCGGGAGCAAGTGTCGCTGTAAAGTATACTACCAACGGTACAATGACTGATACTAATGGAAAATACACGATCTCGGCAACAAATGAAAAAGCGACTCTGGTATTCTCTTTCATCGGTTTTGCTACGCAGGAAGTAGTGGTTGGCACAAAAAAAGTAATAAATGTGACTATGGCCAGCGACGACAAAATTCTGGATGAAGTTGTTGTAACAGCTTTAGGTATGACAAGAGATTCTAAAGCTTTGGGATATGCTATGACTGAACTGAAAGGCGACGATCTTGTAAAGTCTAATATTGTAAATCCGGTTAATGCTTTGCAAGGTAAAGTAGCCGGAGTTCAGATTAATATGGGTTCGTCCGGACCTCAATCTTCGCAACGTATACTGATTCGGGGAAATACTTCGATGTCGGGCAATAATCAACCTATTTTTGTTATTGATGGAATTATTGTAGATAACGAAGTTACCAAAACAGGGGATAATTTTGATCGGGACTTTGGTAACGATCTTAAGAACTTAAATTCGGATGACTTCGAAACTGTATCTGTGCTTAAAGGTGCAGCAGCAACAGCTTTGTATGGATCTCGTGCCTCTAATGGTGTAATATTAATTACCACCAAAAAAGGAAAAAAGAATCAGGGTTTAGGAATCAATTTCTCGCATACGCAACAATGGGAAAGCGTTTACTCTTTTCCTAAATTACAAAATGAATTTGGGATGGGAACATATCCGCTTTGGCCTCTGAATGATGATGGTACAGAAAATAGAAATATTGAAGTAAACAGAAACTTCGGTCCCAAATACGATTATAAGCCATATACTGTTGCCGGAATTTATGATGGTATACATCAGGCTTATCCTAACAATATGAGAGATATGTATCGCACAGGTAGATATATAAATACCAATGTCGCCCTATCAGGAGGTAGCGATAAGGGAACTTTCCGTTTTTCGTATTCCAATCTCCAAAGCGATGGTATTAGTTTAAACAATACTTTCGACAGAAATAGTTTCTCGCTAAATGCTACCCAAGAGATTAGTAGCATTGTATCTACTGAGGCAGGGTTCAGTTATGTAAGCTCTGATGGACGAAACCCAACCTATCAGGGGGGAGATATGTCACCCGTATACGATTTTTCGTATAGTGTACCTCGTGATTACGATACCCAATACTGGATGCAGAACTATTGGAGTGTAGCTCGTGATGGTTACAATGGTAATGATCCGTTTGGCTATTCATCGACAATATTTGATTATCTGGAAAACAATCAAACTCAGAAAGAAGAAAATTATAGAGGTTATGTAAATGTTAATTTCAAATTGACCAACTGGCTTAAATTTGTTGTAAACGCAGATATGAACCGTATCTATAAAACATTCGAAGTCATGAATCTGGCAACAGAACCATCAGAATTTCGTGGAGCTTCCTATCGCCTCAACGAAAGCAAAAAGCTACAATATAGAGCTGCTGCGATGTTGACGGCAACTCATCGGTTCAATGATCTTGGACTTAGTGGTTCGCTAGCGACAGAGCGTTTCGATGAGCGCCAATCGTATCACAATTCGACAACAAATAATGGATTAAGAGTCCCGGGAATATTCGAGTTAAGCAACTCTGTAGACCCTGCTACAACCGAGGCACGTGCGAATGTAAACAGGAAAAGAATAAATTCTGTATACGGTTTTGTTAATGCCGATTGGAAAAGTCAGGTATACTTGGATATAACAGGACGTAACGACTGGTCTTCGACATTAAGATACGTAGATGGTAGTGGAAATGTATCATATTTCTATCCATCAGTAAGTACATCGTGGCTTTTAACTGAGACTTTCAAAGAGAGCTTGCCTAAAGCTATATCTTTTGCTAAGGTCAGAGCATCTTACGCCATCGTTGGTAACGATACCGATCCGTATATGGTTACTAATCCGGGTACATATCTTTATTATAACTCTTTTAAAGATGGTTATTTCGGTTCGGGAACTTATCCGTATTTCAAATATGCAAATAACAACTTAGGAGCAGCAAACCTGAAACCCGAAAAACAATATGCCATCGAATTCGGTATCGATTACAGAATGTTCGACAATCGTATCGGCATAGACGTAGCATACTATAAAACGAATACTAAAAACCAGATTCTGGCACTTCCTACTTCTACAGAAACGGGTGTTGGTTATAGAATCATTAATGCCGGTAATATTCAGAATTCAGGTATTGAACTATTGTTGACTGCGACACCTATTCGAACCAAAGATCTTGTATGGGATTTATCACTAACCTATACCCGAAACAGAAATAAAATCATTGAATTATATCCGGGTGTAACCAAATATCAACTACCCGGAGGAGGAGCCGATACGCAAGCTTGGGCTACCGAGGGTGGTGCATATGGTGATATATATTCAAGCTATGCTTACAAGCGTGATGAGAATGGAAACAAACTGCTCAATTCTGCCGGAGGATGGATTCGTTCGGGAACATCTGAAAAAATCGGTAGTATACAACCTGATTTTTTAGGTGGTTTGGCTACCAATCTTAAATGGAAAGGATTTAATCTGGGGGCTGTTTTTGATGCTCGTGTTGGGGGCGACATATTTTCAGCCTCGTACAACTATGGTATGGCTGGTGGACGATTGGCGAGTAGTTTAGAAGGCCGTACACAAGAATTAGGAGGATTGGAACGCAAATTGTCCGACGGGCGTACCGTATACGATGGTATGATACCCGATGGTGTTTTCGACAAAGGAATTAAAAATAAAAATGGAGTAGACCTGAGTGGCATGACTTATCGTGAGGCTTATGATAAGCAATTGGTAGATCCTCTTTCGGCATATATGTATTATGCGAATATGTATGACTGGGGAAATGGTATCAGAGAAGCTTCGGTACATAAACTGTCGTGGGTTGCACTTCGTGAGGTATCGTTATACTGGGATATTCCTAAAAGATGGACGGAAAAGGCTTTTATAAAAGGGGCTACTTTAGGATTCATTGTTCGTAATGTCGGTTTTCTATATAATAGCCTGCCGGATAATATCCATCCTGAAGGACTAAAATCCAATTACAGCTCGGAGTATTACGAAGCCGGAGGTAGTGTATACAGTAGAAATTATGGAATAAAACTTAATCTAACCTTCTAAAAATGTACTATCATGAATAAAATTAAAATATTGATAATATCGCTGGTAATATCATTGTGCGGAATCCAATTTACCGGTTGTACAGACGATTTTGAGAATCTGAACACAGACCCTGCATCACTTCCTACAATTAATCCTGAGGAAATGTTGTACACTGCCGAAATAAACATGCTTACATCCGGTCATTGCTGGAATGCAATCTATGCATCGAAATATAGATGGCTGCAATATGGAGCCGGTATATGGGGATATACACAGACTCAGTATGATTATTTCTCTACATCTATAGGGAATTCTATTTATGGCGAATACAATGATATGGGTAGTTATGTGACTAATATCAAGTATTTAAGCAGTCTCAAAGATAATGCATCGGATTATTCAAACCTGAATCAGGTTGCCCGCATACTGCTTATTGCTAAAGGGATACAGACATCCGATATGTTTGGTTCACTGGTGTATAGCCAAGGTTGGCTTGCCCGAGAAGGTAAAGTAGATGATGTGAGTATGACTCCCGAGTTCGAAACACAAGAGCAATTGGTTGCAGTATGGGATAATCAGCTGAAAGAATGTATTACAAATTTGCAAGGTGCGATGGGATCTTCATCTCAAGTTTCATTGAAAGGTCAGGATCGTGCATATAACGGAGATACCCAAAAGTGGATAAAGGCAGCGAATGCAATCAGGCTTCGTTTGGCTAGCCGCATATTGAAAAGAGAGCCGGCTAAGGCTAAAACTATCGCTACCGAAGTGCTGGCTTCATCTAATACAGCAAATGTATTCAGTAGTAACGATGATAGTTTTATACTCTGGTTCGACAATTTATATACTAATATACATGGAGGAGATTGGCATTCCATTAAAGATATGGATATAGCAACATACTGTATGATGGATTATTTGAATAGAAATGAAGATCCCCGAAGACGTATGTATTTCGTTATAAATAATCTGACTCCCGAAAATGTGACTGCATTCAATGCTCAACAGACAGATCCTACAAAATTGATTCCCGATACTTATACAAGATGGGAAGGCAGTTCGGCATCTTATGATAGTTGGACAAAGGATAGGCGTCGACTAAGATATTATTTAGAGCAAGGTACAACTCAAACCGACATGCGTCCGGCTAATATGCCGCAGGTTCGCTTATGGAAAGGGAATGATACGGAAGGCAGTGGCGGAAACTGGGCACCCGTTATGACATATGCCGATTTTTGCTTTCTGGCTGCTGAATTTGTTTTGACGGAGAACATTCCTAGTGCTAAAACAGCACAAAAATGGTATGAAGATGGTGTGAGAGCATCTCTCGATCAGTGGAATGCTTTAGGTAAATTCTGCGACATAGCTAATTATGAAGCTATGACTGAGGCTGAAATAACCAATTTCCTATCAAAACCTGATATTAAATGGAATACCGGTAAAGGATTGGAGCAGATATATGCTCAGACTTATATAGAGCATTTTAAGAATGTCGATGAGGCTTATGCCTTTTGGAAACGTACTAACTATCCGAACAGGACATCTTCGATTGTCAAATTTGAAGAACCTATTATATTAGGAGTATCCCGCATAGTTCCTCGTAAAGTAATATTCTCATATCCTAACGAAGGAGTTCATAATTATATCAACCTGAAAAAACGTTTGGACGATATGAAAAGTAATCCTGAGTTTGGTAATATAGATGATGCATATGGTCGCCTATGGTGGGATAAAGAATAAAGAGTTTTTTTTAAAACCTGATTGATGAGTTTTTATAATCAGCAGCATATGGGGATGGTGTAATTAATTTTTATTCTCGTATGTTGCTGATATTTTGCTTTTTTACCACAATCTTATTGTTTGTTTTCGCTCTTTTTTTATTGTGTTTACATTTCATTGTAATAAAAAACATTCGCTTCGCTTCTGGTTTAATAAATTTATAATTAGTTATTTACAATGAACTAAGTGTGATTTTTTTGCAAGTGGTATAACCTGATACTTATTGTTTTTTTTGTTTACTTTTATATAGTATAAAACGATACACCTTATGCCTAAAGACCTGGAGAATCCTAAGTTTATATTGTTGAATGTAGGGTATTCGGAACTTAATGCCAATTGGAACTGGAAAAAAATATACAGCCCTTTTGCACGGATATATTATGTGTCGGAAGGAGATGCTACTATTTATATAAATGAAGCGACATATGATCTGAAACCGGATCATTTATACTTGATACCACCCTTTACATTACACGATGATGAGTGTAAAAGCTATTTTTCACTTTATTATGTTCATTTCTATGAAGATGTTATTAATCGTGAGTCGATGTTCGACAAATACGATTTTCCGATAGAAATAAGGGCGACATCTTTAGATATGATGTTGGTCAGAAGACTGTGGGATATCAATCCTGACCGGCAACTAAGGGATTATGACCCGCAACTCTATGACAATCCTCCCACGTTTTCGCAGTATGTGGCTGATAATAATAAAATGTCGAGGCGCTCAAAATTCGAAACACAGGGAATCCTGTACCAGCTGTTATCTAAATTTTATGCATTAGTAAAATTAAAAGCAGATAGTAAAGATATAAGGGTTAATAATGTATTGAAATATATTCACGAGACTACAGAAAATAACATCACTCTAACTCAGTTAGCCGACATTGCCTGTGTCACGATCGATCACTTTATTCGCATCTTTAAGAAAGAAATGAAATGTACACCATTGAAGTATATTAATATGAAGAAAATAGAAAAGGCACAACTATTGCTCCTGACCACCGATATGCCGATACGGGAGGTAGCTCTCGAACTGTCTTTGGATAATATTTCTTATTTCAACAGGATATTCAAATATTATACGGGACGGACTCCCACTGAATATAGGAAGATAGGTAATAAATTCTGATATTATTTGCTGTATTTTTTTCTATACTTACTCGGTGTCATATTCATATACTGCTTAAATACACGATTGAAGTACGATATATTGTCAATCGACAGATCGAACGCAATATCTCTTATTGCCCGCTCAGTAGTCAGGAGCAATAGTTGTGCCTTTTCTATTTTTTTTAGATTGATGTATCTGACAGGCGTCTGATTCATTACATTTTTAAAAATGCGTATGAAATGATCTTCGGATATACATGCTGCATCAGATAGATCAGAGATAGAAATATTCTTATCGATATTCTCGTGTATATACTTCAGGCTTTTATTTATGCGCGAATCCTTATCATAAGTCTTTATTCTCACCAACTCAAGAAATCTGGACATTAATTGCGATAAGATACCCTGTGTCTCTACAACAGAATGTAGTGGCATTTTATTATTGTCAGCCACATATTGCGAAAACGTGGGAGGGTTGTCATAGAGTTGCGGGTCGAAATGTCTCAAATGCCGGTCGGGGTTTATTTTCAATAGCCTTTCCGTTAACAATAAGTCCAAAGGTGTCGCTTTAATGCCTATTGGAAAATCAAACTTATCAAATACAGATTCTTTGTTTATCAAATTCTCATAGAAGTGAATGTAGAACAACGAGAAATAACTATCGCATTCATCGTCATGTTCAGTAAACGGTGGAGTAAGGTATAAATGGTTTGGTTCCAGAATATAAGTCTGATTTGCAATATTTGTTTTTGCTATACCATCTTTTATGTAGTAAATCCGTGCAAAAGGGCTGTATATTTTTTTCCAGTTCCAATTGGCATTAAGCTCCGAATAGCCGACATTCAACAGTATCAGATCTAAATTCTCTTTTGTACCATGCATAAGGAGTATCGTTTTTATATTATACTACTAAAATATAAATATACTTATTTCTAGCATATAACAAAACATATTATAGAGTAACATCGGAATAGTGTTATTTATTCGTCGAAATAGTGAAAGGCATTATTGGTTTTTCCACATATATTTGTTTAACAGCCGAAATTAACAAATATATCAGTGTTTCGGCAAATTAACCATTTTAATCTATAACCAAATATCATGATGACAAAAAGATTTCAGGGGCAATGGCCAAAAATTGGTATTCGCCCTACTATCGATGGCCGTATGGGCGGAGTGCGCGAATCTCTGGAAACACAAACCATGGATATGGCAAAAAGTGTAATTGCTCTATTAACTTCAACACTAAAATATCCTGATGGAACTCCTGTCGAGTGTATTGTTGCCGATTCTACAATTGGTCGCGTATCCGAAAGTGCTGCATGTGCCGAAAAATTTCGCAAGGAAGGTGTCGGTGTAACCATTACTGTAACCCCTTGCTGGTGTTATGGCAGTGAAACAATGGATATGGAGCCTCATACGGTAAAAGCAGTTTGGGGATTTAATGGAACAGAACGTCCCGGAGCCGTATATCTGGCAGCAGTATTGGCAGGTCATGCACAAAAGGGATTACCTGCATTCGGTATCTATGGACGCGATGTGCAGGATGCCGGTACACAAGAAATTCCGGAAGATGTAAGAACTAAGCTTTTGCGTTTTGCCAAAGCCGGATTAGCTGTGGCGACTATGCGAGGTAAATCTTATCTGTCTATTGGTGCAGTATGTATGGGTATAGCAGGTTCAATTGTTAATACCGATTTCTTTCAAGATTATCTAGGTATGCGCTGCGAAGGCGTTGACGAAGTAGAAATTATTCGTCGTATGACCGAAGGAATCTACGATAAAGAAGAGTATACAAAAGCATTGGCATGGGCTAAAGCGAATTGTAAAGAAGGAGAAGATAATATTAACCGAGCCGATCTGAAAAAAGATAGAGCCGCTAAAGATAAAGACTGGGAGTTCATTGTGAAGATGACTCTCATTGTTCGGGATTTAATGATTGGCAATCCGAAACTGAAAGAAATGGGATTCGGCGAAGAAGCATTGGGACACAATGCCATTGCAGCAGGTTTCCAAGGTCAGCGCCAATGGACGGATTTCTATGCCAATGGTGATTTTACGGAAGCAATACTTAATTCATCATTCGACTGGACAGGTATTCGTGCTCCGTATATATTGGCAACAGAAAATGATGCTCTGAACGGAACAGTTATGTTATTCAGTTACTTGCTGACTAATACTGCACAAATATTTGCGGATGTACGTACCTACTGGAGTCCTGATGCAGTGGAACGCGTTACAGGTAAAAAACTGGATGGCTTAGCTGCAAATGGTATGATTCACCTTATAAACTCTGGTGCTGCCACTCTCGATGGTAGTGGATATCAAAACGATGCAGACGGTAAGCCTACTATGAAACCATTCTGGGATATATCCGAACAAGAAGCTAAAGCATGTCTTGATGCTACAACATGGATGCCTGCTAACCGCGAGTATTTCCGTGGTGGTGGCTTTTCATCCAAATTCCTTACAAGAGGAGGGATGCCATGCACAATGGTTCGTTTAAATCTGATAAAAGGCCTAGGGCCTGTATTGCAAATAGCAGAGGGATGGACTGTCGATCTTGATCCTGCGGTGCATAAAATATTAGATGACCGTACAGATAAAGGCTGGCCTACAACTTGGTTTGTTCCTCGTTTGACTAACGATCCTAATTTTAAAGATGTGTATTCTGTTATGAATAACTGGGGTGCTAATCATGGTTCTATCAGTTGCGGACATATTGGTGCCGACCTTATAACGTTAGCATCGATGCTTCGAATACCTGTATGTATGCATAATGTAGCCGACGACGATGTTTACCGTCCTGCAGCATGGACAGCATTTGGTATGGATAAAGAAAGTGCTGATTATCGTGCATGCGAAACTTACGGACCAATCTATAAATAATAGGAATATAAACGGGTAGAAATATCTGCCCATTTATTGCTTAAATTAAAATAAACGAAGACAATGATAACAAAAGAACATATTGAAAAATTTATAGAACAAGCCCATCGTGTAGGAAAAGAGCGTTTGCAACTTTGCAGCAGCGGAAACCTCTCATGGAGAGTTGAAGGTAATATCGCTCTGGTATCGGGTACAGGTTCGTGGCTTCCACGATTGGCGGAAGAGAATATCGCAGTCTGTAATATTGCTACCGGAATGCCTGTAAATGGCCCCAAACCATCTATGGAGAGTGTATTTCATTTAGGGGTATTGCGTAAACGAAAAGATATGAATGTAGTCCTGCATTTTCAATCGGAGTACGCTACTATCGTTTCGTGTATGAAGAATAAACCTAAAAACTTTAATGTAGTAGCCGAAGTGCCTTGCTACTGTGGGAGCGAAATTCCTGTTATACCTTATTTCAGGCCGGGGTCGAAAGAATTGGCCGATGCTGTTACCGAAGCATTGACAGATCACGACTGTGTATTGATGAGTAAACACGGACAAGCTGTATGTGGAAAAGATTTTGACGATGCTTATCAGAAGGCTGTATTCTTTGAATTGGCTTGTCGGATTATTGTACTTGCCGGAGAAGGTAATTATTTGACCTTAACCGATGAGGAGATACACGATCTTGATGTATATATACTAGGTAAAGTCTCAAAATAATTTTCTGCTGGTATATCAATATATTGAAGTAGTCTCGACTTTTCTTTAACCACAGGGTCGCGCAGAGTATCACAGAATCTATAATTGCTGTGAAATTGATGGTTTCGTTATCAAAATATAGTTTATTTCGGTACTGAAGCTTTAAAACTCTGTAAAACTCCTTTTACTCTGTGGTTAATAGTCAAGATGAACTCATTGGTATATCTTGATATTCCTATATCTATACATTAAATAATTCAATATATTATTATGGCATATCTAGCATTAGATCTCGGAGCCGGAAGCGGACGTGCTATTGTCGGTATAATCGAGAATGGAAGAATCAAGTTAGATGAAATTCATCGTTTCGCTAATTCTCCTGTTAAACTCGGAGATACGCTATATTGGGACTTCCTCTCATTGTATGCAAATATCAAAGAGGGTATTCGTTTAGCTGTGAAGAAAGGCTACAATCTAAAGGGTATTGCAGTCGATACATGGGGAGTCGATTTCGGTCTGATCGATAAATCGGGGAAGCTACTTGGTAATCCTGTCTGCTATCGTGACTTGCGTACAGAGGGTATGTCTGATAAATCGTCTGCTTATATTTCGAAAGAAGAATTGTATGCAGTTACCGGCATTCAGCAAATGGAAATAAATTCTCTATTCCAATTGTTGAGCCTTAAGGTGTGTGAAGATCAAATACTTTCTGTAGCTGATAAACTATTATTCACTCCCGATTTAATTAATTTTTTTCTCACAGGCATAGCTTGCAATGAGTATACAATTGCCTCTACATCTCAACTGTTAAATGCGCAGACGAGGCAATGGGATGAAAAAATATTCGAAAAATTGAATCTTCCTTCCCATTTAATGAGTAATATTGTGCATCCTTGTTCTCTGATTGGCAAACTCAATACCGAAATTGCAGAAGAAACAGGAGCCCTCGATGCAAAGGTGTTTGCTGTGGGTTCGCACGATACAGCCAGTGCTATTGCTGCTATTCCCACTCAGGGAGATAACTGGGCATTTCTTAGTTCAGGTACATGGTCGCTCTTGGGTGTACTCGCCAATGAGCCTATCTTGGCAAGAGAGGTAATGTTGAATGATTTCACAAATGAAGGAGGCGTAGATAATAAAATATTATTTATGCGCAACATTACAGGACTATGGCTTTTACAACGGTTAATAGCCGAATGGGAAAAGGCCGAAAATCCTAATTGCTCTTATGATTATTTGTTATCCGAATGTGAAAAGAGTAAACCGTTCAGAAGCATTGTCAATAGCGATGATCCTAGTTTTACACATCCTGTTTCGATGTCAAAAGCCATACAGGCATATTGTGAAAGAACAGGGCAGCATGTTCCCCAATCGAAAGGTGAGTTTGTACGCTGTGTATTAGAATCATTAGCCGTAAAATATTACTTCGTGATGGATAAACTACAAAAATCGACAGGGAAAGATATTAAACAACTTTTCGTTGTGGGTGGTGGTAGCCAGAATGAATTATTAAATCAGTACATAGCCAATATTCTGAATATGGATGTGATAGTCGGACTGACAGAGAGTACAGCTATTGGCAATGTTATACAACAGGCTATTGCCAATAATGAAATTGCTGATTGGGTAGAAGGACATAAAATTATTAGAAATAGTTTTACTTTAAAAACTTATAAAGCACAAAACTTTGACTATTGGATAAATGTAATTTCCAAGTCGAAACATTTATTCGAATAGCAAAAACGAAAAATACTAAATAACCTTTAAATGAATACCAATGACCGAAAATAATACAAAAGGCTCTTCTATGTTTCGAGGAAAAGAGGGGCAAAACTATCTGTTTCCTTTTATACTTGTTTGTAGTTTGTTTTTCCTTTGGGGGTTTGCACATGCTTTGCTTGATGTGCTTAATGCTCATTTTCAGGAAATATTGCAGATATCGAAAGCTCGTTCAGCGTTGGTTCAGTTTGCGCTCTATGGCGGATACTTTGTGATGGGTATTCCTGCAGGACTAATTATTAAAAAATACGGGTATAAGAAAGGGATAGTTTTCGGACTACTAGTGTTTGCTATCGGAGCATTCCTGTTTTATCCGGCGACGCTGATACGAACATTCCTTCCATTCCTTATAGCATTATTTGTCATTGCTTGTGGATTGACTTGTCTCGAAACAGCGGCTAATCCATACACTACTGTTTTAGGACCATCTAAGTCGGGTGCAAGGCGTATAAATCTGGCACAGTCATTCAATGGCTTGGGGTGGATTTTAGGACCTTTGGTTGGAGGATTACTCCTTTTTTCGGACGAAGGCGACCCCTTTGCGGCATTGGCAACTCCTTATATTGGTATCGGGATAGTAGTATTGCTTATAGCTGTACTCTTTGTAAGAACACCTTTGCCCCAGATATCGGCAGGGGAGGACGATTCTTTAAGTACAGAGGAAGCAGCACAATTGAATAAAAGGAGCCGTTTCAGAGATCTATTGAAACATCCGCTATTTATATTCGCTGTCATTGCTCAGTTCTTTTATGTAGCGGGTCAGACAGGGATAGGTAGTTTCTTTATAAATTATGTAATCGAAGTGAGACCTGATATAAGCCATTTGCAAGCATCACAAATACTCGCATTTGGTGGTATGGGCTTGTTTATGGTGGGTCGTATATCGGGCAGTTATATTATGAAATACTTTAACCCAAAGAAGTTACTGGCAATATATGCATTAATAAATGTATTATTAATGGTTGTTGTTGTAATGGGATTGGGTATGATATCAGTAGTTTGTCTTTTTGTATCTTACTTCTTTATGTCTATCATGTATCCTACTATTTTTGCAGTAGGCATAAGCGGTCTGAAAGAGAATACCGAGAAAGGTTCGTCACTCATTGTTATGGCTGTAGCCGGCGGCGCTGTTATACCTATGTTGATGGGCCGTATTGCAGATATATCTTCAATGACAACCGGATTTATAGTCCCGTTAGTTTGTTTCGTTGTAATCTTTATTTTTGGATTAAGCAAGATGAAAAACTAACATAATCTTAGAATCTTTAGCTTTCAGTATAGAAAGTAAGCCATATATCCATAACAACTGAAAGACCAATAGCAATATTGGTCTTTTTCTGTTATACCTTCCGTTGATGTTCGCCATATTTTTATGCGATTTATATTTTATGTTGTTATTTTATTAGTAATGATATTAATAGATTATAGCCAAATGTAATATAGGAAATGTTGAATAGTCATAGATATTATAAATGAGTCGTATCTGTATGAGGGTAGTTTTGTTTTATTTTTAAATATTGCTTTTAAGTTATTTTTTTTACTTGAAATAAGATTTGATGATTAGTAATTTATATTATTTGGTAATTATTACTTAGTAAATGTTAACTTTTATTTAATTAAATATATTTAATTAAACTTGCTTTTTGGTATGTGTGTATTTTAAAATGTGTCATATTTATACATCTGCTTGTCTTTGTATTCTACTTTTTATTGAAAGATATCCAATCTGTCTATTTATATAATTTCTATATGGTTATTGTGGGTTTTGCTTAAGTGTAAATAGTGTGTGTTGCTATAATTTCTGATATTATTTATTTTGTTCGTTAAAAAATAAATAATTAAGATATATTGTGTTTTTTATTTGAGGTGTTTTTGAACAAAACTTTGGTTATGGAATATGTTTTACAACAAGGTGTTGTTTGTGATTATTTGTATTATTTAGCTCCTTGCTTATTAATTATTGTAATTTATTGTAATACTTATTAAAAATACATTGAACAAAATGAAGTTAACTTCTGTTTAAGCCTTTAATATGCTATAGATTTTATTAATAATACAAAATTGAGTTGCTCATGTTTAATAAGATATTTGTTTTATTATTCTCGATACCTCTAGTATCATGTGTCAAAGAAGCTCTGCCCGAATGTCCATATCAGTATAATATACAGGTATTTGTGTCCGATAAGAACTATTCTAATATATCCGATTTTCCTGATGAAAAGATATCCGAAGATTTACCTTTCAATAAATATATTCAAAATATTTATTATACGCTCACAGATATTAAAACAGGTAAAAATATGATCGATCCGCAGCGTATAGACGTAGCAGGAGATAGTAAAACTCAATCGATAATTATCGATTTAGTACCTGATGGCAAGTATATTTTAGCTGTATGGGGCAATGTCGATAGTTCGGACAAATCGAATATGCTTCCCGAAAATTTGCATGACAAGAGTGCCGAAAGTAAGAATGTCTATTTAGCTTACGATACACTTGATATTGTAACAGGTATTGCTCAGGAGATGTCTATGGGCTTAAAGAGGACAACCGGAATGTTGATGGTTAAATTTAACGGCCTTCCTACTACTATTGCTAAAATAGATGAATCTATAACTTCAATACAAAAAGATGTGGACTGGCATTTCGACTATTCCAATACAACTGATGTCGAAAAGTCTTTCCTAAGTACCTCACAGTCTTTAAGTAAAATAACTACCTATCTGGCTCCTACTGTAACGGGAGAGAAATCTAAATTATCTCTCATGTTGACTAAAACCGATAATACAGTGATTGCGATTCCGATAGCAGAGGTTGTAATTAAACGTAACGAGATTTTAGGCCTTGAGGTTACTTACAATGATACAAACGATACATGGGAAGTGTGGGCCAATATAAACAATGAGTGGGTCTTGATCAATAATTTAGGAATAGATTAATCAGCATACAATTATTTAAAGTGTTTAATATTAAAAAATATTTATTATGAACAAAATTTTTGCTTTTATTATAGCTAGTTTGCTATTTGTTTCGTGCTCAAGCGATGATCAGTCTCCGATTGATGTTGCGAATGAAAAAGGAATAACTTTCGAAGTTACTACAGTTAACAAGGCTGGTGAAGGCTTGAAAGCCGGTACTCCCCTTTATAGTCAGGAAGCCGTACAACATGTATCAAGAGTTGATATACATGCATTTGTGAAAAATGGGGCAGATTATACGTATGTAAGAACATATTCAATATTCGATTGGGCAGACGGTTCTACATTCAGACGCTTTACTGTAGACCCAGATCAGAAAGTGCCGGCTGGAGACTATAAGTTCTTAGCTGTAGGTAGGGGTTCGGATATGTATACTATCACAACATTCGATAATACCGTTAAATTCCAAGATGTGGCTGCATCTATTGCTGCTGCCGGTGATGAATCTGAGATTTTTGCAGGTTCCGCACAAGCACAAGTTCTAGAAAGCGGAACTCGTGTAAGTCTCGAAATTACCCGTAAAGTAGCAGGTGTATTAGGTTATTTTAAAAATATACCTGAAACATTGAATGGTTCTACTGTGAAGTATTTACGTCTATCGGTTGCAGCAACAAATAGTCAGGTCAATCTATCTACCGGAATTGGCTCGTCTAATTTAGCTGCAGTACATAATTTGATAAATATAGATCTTACAGGTCAAGGTACAACAGGTGGTATATTTAATGGTATCGACCTTTCGGGAGCAGGTGTTGCAACACTGCCTAATTCTCAATTGGGAGGAGCTTTTATTATACCAATATCAAGTGCGTCGTTAACACTGGGTCTTTATGATGCTAGTAACGTTGCTATAAAAACTTGGGTTGTAAAAAGTGGTTCAGCAACAGTATTCGATCTTGTAGCTAATAACTTCTATTCATTAGGTCTTAAAACAAAGGCTAGTACTACAAATGGTACAGATCCTGCAGATCCTAATGATGATGATCAAGCGATCGATCTATTGACAGACGAAACTCTTACAATTACGATTACCCCTACATGGAGTACACTTCATAACTTGACTCTACAGTAATGAAAAAAATAAATACAAGGTATCCGTTACTTGGATACCTTGTATTTTATAAATTATCAATTTTAATAATTGAAAGGCGTTATGAATAATAATATCAGGTATAAACAGGCAAAACTGTATTGCTTCTTATTGACTGCAGTTATCTTTTTATTGTCAGGATGTTCTCAGGATGATGAGGTTGTTTTACAAGACGAAAATAGTGTAGTTGTGCCTATCGAGATCGGCTCTACGGAAATAAGCCAGACAAAGGCAATAGAGAATCAACCTTTTACAACGAATAGGGTTTTGATACTACCTTTTAAGAAAATAAATGAAAGTATAGTTGCTAATGATGATAGTAATTTTGCTCCTGACTATAATGCTGCCAGACAGTATGATATAAACAATACAACAGCTTATACCGGTATGCTTAATCTTACAGCTACTTCTACATACAAAGTAATTGTTATAGGATATAATCGCAACGATTATGATTTCAACAATCAGAGTAGTCCGGCAAATCGCTTTAGCATAGGTGCTGTAACAACTCCTGTGACTCTAGCTAATTTTCATCTTCAATCTACATCGGCTACATCTGTACCTGAGTTCTTTACTGGTGTGTGTATGTCTTATGCCGGGGCAACTGCAACGCCGAATAGTCCTTATTTCAGGCCCGATCAGGTAACCAGCCTAAATCTAAAAGCGACTCTGACACGATTAGTCAGTGGACTCAATTTGCAAATTAACAATATACCGGCCTATGTTACTTCTATAACATTGGTTGCGCAACAACTGGTTAAGGCTGTATTGCCCATAACCGGTACCGGCACAGTTTTTCAATTAGCTGCTGATGCCGACAATTTAAAAACATTTGGTGTAAAGTCGCCTGTGGCAGGGAGTGTAGCCTTCAATTATTACCTTCTCCCGACATTCAGTGCACATAGCACAAAATTCTATTTAGATGTCAAATATGCTACATATACCGAAAGATATACGGTAAATGTGCCTGATCTGACAAATATATCTTCTGCAAGTAATATTACTTTCACCCCCAATGAGGTGGTAACAATAGTAGGAAATTATTCCAATATCAATTTTGGATTTACAATAAATAATTCAATTAATCTCGACGATAATGCGTGGGATGGATTACATTAATATTAAACAGTAGGGTAGGATGAAAACAAAATTATTATTATTCAATATATTGCTGTTATTTTTGTTTGCCAGTTGCGACAAGAATGAGTCGGAGGTTGATCTGGTAGGAGAGGGTGAAACCACAGTCGAGAATACTGATCCTCCAGCCGATTTGCCCGAAGGTTTTTTCGAAGTCCGTTTCTTTCCATCGACTTTCGGTGAACACACCAAGGCTGCGGTAACGGGTGCTGATGGAAGAGTACAGCATATTCGCTATATGATTTATAAATCTACAGGTGAGTTTGTGAAAGAAAAGGTTGTCTTGATACCTTCGCAAGGAACACCCACATGGCCATTGGCTGTAGTTAAAGATACTTTGCCTAAAGGATCTTATAAAGCCGTATTCTTAGGGAATGTAGAAAAGACGTTGTTCCCTTATAATAATGGTGCCAGCACGGGGCTTACTGCCGATGTATTGACTAATTATACTACAACATACAGTGCTGCCAGAATAGTATTGCCAGCCAAAGAGTTTACCGATAATAGCGAGTATTACTGGGCGAATGTATCATTCTCCGATACGAATACAACACCTAGTGTATTATTTCAACGGATAATAGGTTCGTTAAAGCTGCACCGTAATTTTGTCGATGCGCAAACTGCACTAAATCAACTGGTCAATAATATTGTTACGCAGGTAGGATATAGAAACATTATACAAACTACTATTCAAGGCTTATTGCCCGGATTGCTCCGAACAGCTTTGGGTCCACTAGGTACTGCTATCGGTTTATTAGTATCGGGAGGTGTTGACGCAATATTAAATCCGATAGTTACCGCTTTGGTAGCCCCCATAACGGATGCCCTGTACAACTTGCTGTTGCAGCAGCTGGTCAATCAGCTCGGTACCGTCCTGACGGGTAATGCGAATCAGACGGGCTTACTGGGATTTCTCGGTACTGCGCTCAATCCATGGGCAAATGTAGCGGCCAGTTCGACTGTAGTGACAATGAATAATTTCCCGAAAACAATAGACTTCGATCTGAATGTAAGGGATGTATACACAGGTCTTCAGCAATTCAAATATGACTTCAATACCACTGTTGTTAGTGATCAAAGATATATTACAATCAAAGGTTTCAATGGTGTTTATGATGTTCGCGATATAAATGTGCTTAAACAGGGTTTAATTTCGGGTCTTGTGGTCGATCAGGTTGTCGATACTTACCTGCTTCCCGGAGCATTTGTCGATATTAAAGATCCTATACAGGCTACAGGACCGAAGAGTAATCTCAGATATCAGGCAGATTATTCGTTTCTCGATCTCGGACTGAAATCTTATACACAACAAACAGATGGTAACCATAGTCTTACACTATCAGTTAAAATAGGAAATATAGCCAATATCGATGGCATATTGGGGGGAGTTCCAATCTTAGGGCCTGTATTGAGTTTAATATTGACTCCTATAAAAAATATAACAGTAAGTGTTCCGCTCAATCTGCCTTTATTAGGTGTCGATAACCTATCGGTAAGTGGTAGTTGGAGCGCAGTCACCACTTACTAATACTGCTTATTTAAAAACCAAATGATATGAAGCGATTTTTATATATATTCTTATTAAGCTTTGCGGTATTATCGTTGAGCGGTCAAGATCTGGGAGTAAAAACCAATATCCTCTATAATGCCTCAATGACCCTGAATCTGGGTGCCGAAGTTGCATTAAATGATCGTTCGACACTCGATATTTCAGGAAGCTATAACCCATGGGGTTCTTCTACCGGAAAGAGAATGAAACTATGGATGGTGCAACCCGAATATCGTTATTGGCTTTGCGAAAAGTTTAACGGGCACTTTTTCGGAGTACATGCTCATGTAGGGCAATACAATTTCAGTCAGGTGAGCTTTACGCAAAAACTAAAAGACAATAACTATCAGGGTGATTTTTATGGAGCAGGACTATCTTATGGTTATCAATGGATTTTGAGCGACCGATGGGGTATAGAGGCCAGTTTAGGACTCGGATATGCACATTTCAAATACGATAAATATCCGTGTGGTGAATGTGGTGCCAAGATAAAGAGTGACACCAAAAATTATTGGGGTCCTACTAAAGCTAACATAAGCCTTACCTATTTCATCTTTTAATTATATCGTATATGAAAACAAAAGCTATAATATTTTTATTTACAGCATCTTTGGTGTTATCCCTTTGTGCTAAAGGCCAGCAGGTATATGATAATATATCGGTGAGTGATGTCATAGCAGAGCAGCAGGATAGTCTATTAACAGTAGAAATGCGAATAAATGGAAGCAGGACAAATCTGCCATCGAATCAAGCTCTTATACTGACACCCGTTATAAAATCGGCAGATAGACTGAAAGAACTTCAGCCTATTGTAATAAAGGGAAGTAACCGATACAAAGCCGATAAAAGAGCTAAGACTTTCGACGATGCAAGAGTAGTGGTGGATAACCCGTTCGTTTCGTTGACAAAAGATCAATCAAGAAATATCAATTATACTCAAACACTACTTTTTGAAGATTGGATGGTAGGTGCAAGTTTAGAAATGAAAGAACAGGTATATGGTTGCGTAGATTGTAAAGGCGTTGAGAAATGGAATGCGCTTTTAGATCCCATTGTTGCACAACAGCCCGTTGTGAGACCAACTATCAAGTATCTTGTTACATTCATTGCACCCAAAGCCGAAGCCGTGAAATCTCGGGATAATCAGGGTACTGCTTATCTCGAATTTCCGGTGGGTAAATCTGTTATCGTTAGCGATTTCAGAAATAACTTCAGAGAATTAAGTAAGATTAATGATGCTATAAATCAATTGCGGGATAATAAGAATGCAACCATTACATCTATATCTTTAAAAGGTTTCGCATCGCCCGAAGGTCCGTATAAGACCAATAGTGCACTGTCGGAGTCGAGAGCGCAGGCTTTGAAAAATTATCTTCAAACGGAGTTTTCATATCCGAGCAGTTTATTTACCGTCAGTTCGATAGCCGAAGATTGGGATGGTCTGAAAACCCTTGTCGAAAATTCGGATATCACCAATAAAGCAAGTGTGTTAGATATTATCAATTCTTCGGATGGCGACGATGTTAAAGAACAAAAACTAAAGGCATTGGGTAGTACTTATAACACATTATTAACTGATTTCTTTCCTAAATTACGGCGGGTAGATTACAAAGTAAATTATACAATCCGTCCATTTAGTGTAGACGAAGGTAAGGAAATCGTGAAAGTAAGCCCTGCTCAAATGAGCTTGAATGAAATGTTCCTTGTAGCCAATACCTACGAAAAAGGCAGTGACGAGTTTAATAACGTATTCGATATCGCAGTGAGGATATTTCCTCTCGATGTAACAGCGAATCTGAATGCTGCCGCCATTGTTCTCGATAAAAATGATACTGCTGCAGCTCATCGCTATCTCGACAAATACGAAGATGTCTCAGATTCGTGGAACAACCAAGGCATACTATATGCACTGGAAGGAAATATAGAAAAAGCAAAAGAATATTTTTTGAAAGCGCAGGCAACAGGTTCTGTCGAAGCAACTCAAAATCTAGAAAAGATTAAAGAACTTGAAGAGTATAATGCTGCCAGTACGAAATAAGAAAAAAAAGTCTTTCTGTTAAGACTGAAACAATATAAGTCGTTAGGTTTTTATTTTGGTAGGTTTTTTTATTGCAAGAGGGTATCTCCTAGTCAGGATACCCTCTTTTTTTGTTTTAATTATTGCCATAAATCCCTACTATGTGTTTGAGATCGATTGGTCAAACTTAAGATGTAATCCTCTAAAGGGAAGGTTTATGTAGCGTTTTATAAGAGTTTTCGAGTGTTTAAAGTTTTTTTAAGATGTTATAAATGAATAATTTTATTTAAAATATTTTTTTCATATAAAAAAAGACTATATTTGTCACGGAAACTTTATATAAAAACTACGACCAATTAACTTTTCTTTAACTTAATGCTTTTCTACACAATGAACAGTAAAATCTTTCGACTAATATTATTAGTTGTTATCTCTACGTATGCTAATTCTGGCATTCATTCTCAAGTAACAATCGGGAATGATGAAGCCCCTGTTGCCGGAGCTTTGCTTCAATTAAAGGAGCAAGCAAATATTACAAATGGAGCAGCAAATTCCTTAAAGGGACTAGGTATGCCAAGGATGTATTTGAACAGTTTAACCAATCTGAACGATATAGATCCGACCAATACTGCACGTCCCGACCGAGACGAACACGTGGGTCTCATGGTATACAATACCAATGGCTGTGTTAATCCGCTAGATGGCTACGAAGGATTGTATGTCTGGGATGGCACAAAATGGGACATGATAGGAGCCCCGTCCATGTCTTCGAACGTACAAATCTATCAGGATCAGGATGGTAATGATTTTAAGGCTGCTACTTTCGGTCCAGCAGGTACATGGATGGTTGAGAATCTACGGGTGAGTAAATATGCGACAAATGTAACAGGGCAACCGGCTCTCACTCTTGGTCTTCCACTGGGCAAACCTACAACTTCTAATTATGCATATCCTGCACCGTCAGGAGATGGTAAAAATGCAGCCTATGTTACTAAACAACCCTCATTGGGATATCTCTACAACTGGCGGGCTGCTTCTGCCAGGGCTACAGATGTAGAAACGACAGACGATAATAGTTCAACTCAAGCTCAATATCAGGGTATCTGTCCCAATGGCTGGCATTTACCAAGCGATTATGAGTGGAACCAATTGGAACAGCAGATTGCAAACAATCCGCAATTGTACAGCAAGTACCCGGCAGGGACAGCAACAAATTGGAATACTGCTTGGGCTACAACGACCAGCACTCGCCCTACCACAATAACTAATCCTGCTGTCGGCTATGCAAATTCGCTGCTAAGTACATGTCCGCCGGTAGATTTTGTAGCAGGAAGTACGAAGATGTATGGACAAAGCCTTCCTGCCACTAAAGGTGGATTTCATGTTGTATTGGCAGGGTATTCCGCCCAAGAATCAAGTTATAGTGTTAACTCTTATGGAACAATAGGTGAATATTGGACTAGTTCATCTCAAAGTTCTTCGGGTAGTTGGATACGCATATTTGTACAAGGAGAGGGGGGGATAAGGAGAAATACAACTTATCGCAATTTTATGATATCGGTACGCTGTAAGAAGAATTAATTTGCAGAAGTCGTCTTGACTTTTTGTTTTTCGTATTATTTTGTCATCCTGAGGAACGAAGGATCTCGGTTAGGAGATGCTTCACTATCGTTCAGCATTACAAAGAGAGTACAAAACAAACAAAAAGAAAATCTTTTGAAAAGTCAAGACGACTTTACTGTAAAAAAAGCGAAGCTATATAAATAATTAAGGCGTTGCCAAAGATAGAGATACCCTCTTTTAGTTATCCCCTTCATACATACTCTCACCGCTTTCGTCAGCAATTTGGTGAGTTCCAGGTAGGGAATGGATTTTGAATGCAAAAATTATATCATTGTATGAAGGGGTAACAAGGTGTTTAATTATGATTGCAAATTTCCTGATAAAATGAAGCAAAGGCAAGAGTAAAAAGAATTTTTTTACTCATTTTTTCTATTTTACTCGCAAACCGCATAATTTTACTCATACCCGTTTATTTTTTCATATTTTTGTTAAATACACATCATTTGATTTGTATATTTGCTTTAAGAATAAAAATATAAGACATGAAAACAGAAAACTTATCGATAAAAAGAGTTCATCACGGACATAATATCCGCGATATCCGCCGTGGTAAGGGTATCAAACAGGAATCAATGGCTGATATGGTTCATCTTTCGCAACAAACCGTATCGAGATACGAATCTGCTCAGGTGATCGATGATGAAATGCTGGAACGATTTGCTAAGGCTCTAGATGTGTCGGTCGAAGAGATTAAAACTATGGAGGAAGAAGCTGGTATTAATATTGAAAATGTTTGTGAAAATAAAACAGTAAATATTGGAGTTCAAAATTTTAATTCACCCATAAATGAAATAATTGAATTGTGTAATCAAAAAGTGGAATTATACGAACGCCTTCTCGAAGTAGAAAAAGGTAAAATAACATGGCTCGAAAAAATTCTTGAGCAAAAGAAATAAAGAAGTAGTCTTGACTTTTTGTTTTTCGTATTATTTTGTCATCCTGAGGAACGAAGGATCTCGGTTAGAAGATGCTTCACTATCGTTCAGCATGACAAAGAGAGTAAAAAAATAAACAAAAAGAAAACATTTTGAAAAGTCAAGACGACTTCAAAGTATAGAATTTAATGTGAGTTCGATATATGGGAAGGAATAATAACTAATAAAATATTTAGTAGAACTTATCATCCCGAGATATTCACCCTCTCTCGCCTTGCCAAAGGGGAGGAACCTAAAAGAATATACAAAGCCACTCTAAGGAGTGGCTTTTTGTCATCCCGATACGAAGTGAGGGATCTGTTCTCCTATAACAAGGAGTAGTCGGGATCCCTCACTCCGTATCGGGATGACAGAGATAGATAGGACGACGATTTCTCTGGTATGGATAATAGATTGGAATCTCAAAGGAGAAAAAATAAATGAAGATGTAGCGTCAGTCAGGAAATGGAATCAAAAAAAAGCTCATGGTGTAATATCATGAGCTTTTTTAATATCTTATCAATTCAAATTCCCGACCAATTCTATTGGCTTACTATCATCTTCACTATTAGTATATAGCAGATTTATTTTTTTACCGTCGAGCGTAATTTTATAATTCTCAAAGCTGCTGTCTTCCAGATAGACTAATTTCAAAAGCAGATTTTGAGCATCTTTCCATGTATAATATCCAGCCATTTTGAAAGGTGACAATCCGATCGGGTTGCGATAGCTCTGATTATAATACGGACTGTTCCGGTCGGTGACGCTGTATTCCCATTTGTTATTGCCTGTAGTGAGGTTGTGAGTAGCAGAACTTGTTCTTAGAATCAGATTGCAAAGATCATTTTGTTGTTTTATTTCGAGGCTTACTATACCTAAGTCGTTTTTCTCCATAGTATATGTTCCTGCGAAATCAGGATTTTTATCTTTTTCGGTTTTCATGTTAGGCTCAGGTAAAGCAAGGCTTTCAAGTTTGGCAGTCAGAGCTTTATAAGCGTCTTTGTTTTCGGGTAGTTCCTTATCCGAAATTGCAGGCAAAATATGATCCCATACCTGTTGTAACTCTTTACCCATATCATGTGTATCTGCCGTAGCAACCAACACAGCGTCCTGATCGGGCATCACAACGATAAGCTGTCCGAATGCGCCATCTGCCCTGAATGCGTTGTGGCGGCATTGCCATATAAAATATCCGTAGCCTTGCCCCCAATCGGTTTGTGCTCTTTCCGAAGGTGAAAGATTAGCTCCGTTGTCTATTTGCATGCTCGACGCTTCTTCGATCCAGCTTTCGGGTAAAAGCTGTTCACCGTTCCATTTTCCTTTTTGCAGGTATAATTGCCCTAACTTAGCCATATCGGCAGTTAGCACACTCATTCCCCAGCCGCCACAGGTAAATCCTGACGGGCTTTGTTCGCTTGCAATATCTGAGATACCTAGCGGTTCGAATAAACGAGGTTTAAGATAATCCAGCATCGTGCTACCTGTAACCCGCTGTATAATAACAGAAGCCATATAAGTAGCATACGAGTTATATATAAATCGGTTGGCTGTTTTTTCGTTGAGGTCTGCGCTCAAAAAATCATTTACCCAATCCATATTACGCATTCTGAAATCGGGCCACGGCTCGTTTCCTGCCGTCATGGTGATTAGGTTTCTTACAGTGAGTTCCTGCATATATGGGTTTGCTGCGTATGCGTCTTTGTATTCGGGAAAGAATGAAACTACTTTGTCATCCAGCGACAGGAGCTTTTCGTTAACTGCAAATCCAACGGCTGTCGATGTGAATATTTTACTTACCGAGTACATAATATGACGGGTATCGGGTTTATATGGATCCCACCAGCCTTCGGCAACTACTTTCCCGTGACGTAGCAGTATAAAACTATGCAGCTTTATATCGTTTTTTTCGACAGCCTCTACAAAATCGAGTATTCCTTGTGATTGAACACCTTCTGCTTCGGGTGTAGACAGAACTAAATCATGGGGATGTATATTGTCAGGACATTGTGTCTTCATACTGCACTGTAAGAATAGAAAGGCTAGTAGGAGTAGGCTGATATTTTTCATAGGATATTTGTTAATATGGTTATCAATTGACAAATATATGAAATTGTATTTTAAATAATGGGTTTTATTACATGCAAAAAAAGCTCATAATTATTGGTTATGAGCTTTTTATATCCTTGCGAGTTGTCTTTAGATTTATCTATAAAATATGGCTTATAAAGTTACATACATAGGAAAAAGGTTACAGTAGAAAAACAATGTAAAAAGTGTTACTTTTGTTACCTTTTTTAATTTACTTGTATTATTTCTTCTTAGCCTGTGGCTTCGGTTTTGGTCTGGCTGACGAAGTTCCTTTCGGTTTAGCAGAAGAAGCTGTTTTCGGCTTAGCTGATTTTGATCTCTCCGTTGGTCTTGGCTTCGGTTTATTCGATGCCACCTTTTGTTTGCCGACTCTTAATCCGCTCGATGGTCTTTTGTTTTTCTTCGGCTTATGGCTAGTTTCTGTTTCGTCAGTAGGAGAGAAAGCTGATTTAGGAGTACCGGCTGATTTATCTTTAGGTTTGTCCGCTTTGTCGTTCTTTTCTTTCTTTCCATACTTAGCAGCTATGCTGCCTTTGCGGTAATCGGTCTTTATATCGAATTGTTCGAGAGCTTTATTGAACGACTTATTGCTGTTGGCAGGTTTTTTAGATCCTGCGGTTTTTTCAGAAGCATCGAGCATATCGAATAATCCTTCCAGTTCGGTGTGAGTAAGGTCACGCCAGTTGCCTTGTCCGAGATTACCCAGTTCGATGTTCATTATCTGGATACGTTCCAACTTGGTTACTTCATATCCGAAAAATTCACACATACGTCTGATCTGTCTGTTCAGACCCTGTATAAGCGATATTTTGAATGTATAGGGGTTTATCTGTGATATTTCGCATCTGCGTGTTACACGGTCTAAGATAGGTACACCCTGCGCCATACGTTCCAGAAAGTCTTTAGTGATAGGTCTGTCGACTGATACTATGTAATCTTTCTTATGATTGTTTCCTGCACGGAGTATCTTATTAACGATGTCACCGTCATTGGTCAGCAAGATCAATCCTTGAGAATCTTTATCTAGCCTGCCGATAGGGAATATGCGTTGTTCGTGCCTGATGAAGTTCACAATATTGTCTTTTTCCATCGGGTCGGTTGTGCTGACAATCCCCACAGGTTTATTGAGTGCAATATATACAGGTTCTATGTCGTTTATGATCAGCTCGCCGTTTACTTTCACCTTTTGTCCGGGTAGTACGCGCATGCCGATTGTGGCACGTTTACCATTAATGGTTACGTTACCGCTTTCTATAAATCGGTCAGCTTCTCTGCGAGAACAATAACCGGAATTACTGATGTATTTATTTAGTCTGTATTCCATTGTTTTAAACTATTAAGGTCTGAGACCTTTTTTATTGCTTTTGTGATTGAAACAGCTATAGAACGTTATAATCTGAAAACAGATCATTAAATACTTTCTTTTATTAATCAAGTGTCAAAAATAATAAATAGGTTTCTTACCCTCAATTATTTTTGCCTTTTTATAACTTTCGGCTGACGATTATTGTTGCTGCTTTGTTCTTTCGGTTTCGCTGCCTCACTTTTAGGCTTATTCGTAGAAGAGGTTTCAACATAAGCATGATCGGTAACAGCAGGAATATTTTTCTTTATCAGCTTATGAATATCTTTCAGTAAAGGTAATTCTTCTCTGTCGCAGAACGATATAGCTACACCGCTTTTCCCCGCTCTACCTGTACGCCCGATACGGTGTACGTAAGTTTCAGGTACGTTAGGCAGATCGTAGTTGAATACATGCGAAAGACTGTCTACGTCTATTCCACGTGCTGCAATGTCGGTAGCTATCAGTACACGCGTTTTACGGCTCTTGAAATTGCTTAGCGCATTTTGACGTGCGTTCTGTGACTTGTTGCCGTGAATAGCTTCAGTACGGATATTTGCCTTATTGAGCATACGTGCTATTTTGTCCGAACCATGTTTTGTACGGGCAAAAACCAGAATAGATTCGAGGCTCTGATCTTGAAGCAGATCGATAAGCAGGTCTATTTTGTCTTTCTTCTCTACATAGTAAACCGATTGTTCGATTGTATCTACTGTAGATGATACAGGGGCAACTTCTACTTTTTTCGGGTTATACAACATCGAATTTGCCAGCTTGGCAATTTCGGGTGGCATAGTAGCCGAGAAGAACAGTGTTTGTCGCTTCTTGGGAAGGAGTGGGAGCAGTCGCTTTATATCGTGAATGAAACCCATGTCGAGCATGCGGTCTGCTTCGTCTAGTACGAAGAACTCGATGGTATTCAGTTTGATATATCCTTGTTTGATCAGATCGAGTAGACGTCCCGGAGTAGCAATAAGAATATCGACACCTCTCTTGAGTATATCTGTCTGATTTTTTTGCGAAACACCTCCGAATATAACTGTGTGTCGAAGCGGCGTGTTACGCCCGTATGCTTCGAACGACTCGTCTATCTGTATAGCAAGCTCACGGGTTGGTGTTAATACCAACGCCTTTATATTTTGATATCTGGCGGGTCTGTATGCTTCAGCCAGTTTTTGGATAATAGGAATTGAGAAAGCGGCAGTTTTTCCTGTACCTGTTTGTGCACATCCCAACAAATCAGTTCCCTCCAGTATAATTGGAATCGCTTCTCTCTGAATAGGGGTTGGGGTAGTATAATTTGCTTGTTGAAGAGCCGTTAATATTGGCTCTATGAGTTTTAAATTGTCAAATGTCATTGTATATCAACCATCTTTATGGCTATTTTGTTTCAGTGCGCAAAGGTAGAGTTTTTTATTTAATGTTAATCAGTATTGATAATTATTTATCTGTTTTTATAATAATCTGTGTACAAAACTATTCTTTAGCTATTTTAGCATACAAAGTAAAAGGGCTGAAAACTAAATTTCAGCCCTTTCTATATCAAGTACTCTGTGGTTTATCCTTATTATTTGCTCAACGATTGAGGAATAGCCTGTGGATCGTTCGAGAATGCCGACTTGCCCGGTTTGTTAGTCATTTCGAATACCAGTTTGCCACCACTCATAATATCGGCATGTTCGATAAATCGTTTAGTGTATGGTTTACCGTTGAATGTAAGCGATTTGATATATCTGTTTGTATCGCTCACGCCTTTAGCTTCTATCTCTAATACTTTACCGCTTTCTAAAGTCAGTTTTACCGATGGTAGGTAAGGCGCACCGATAATGTATTGTGTGCTGCCCGGTGTTACAGGATAGAATCCCATAGCAGTGAAGATATACCATGCCGACATCTGTCCGCAATCGTCGTTACCGCATAATCCGTCGATACCGGGGCGATACATTTTGTTCATAATCTCACGTACCCAATATTGAGTTTTCCAAGGTTGTTGCGTCCACATATACATATATGCTACGTGGTGACTTGGTTCGTTACCATGCACATAGTTTCCAAGAAGTCCTTCGCGTGTAACATCTTCGGTGTTAGCAAAGAATTCGTCAGGAAGGTGCATTGTAAATAATGAATCGAGACGGGTAACAAATTTCTTGTCGCCACCTACTTGGTTAATCAACCCTTTTACATCTTGCGGTACATAAAGCGAATAGTTCCACGAGTTACCTTCTATAAAGCCTTCGTCGTGTGTATTTAATAAGCTGTATGGTTCTTTCCACTTGCCATCGGCTAGTTTAGCTCTGGCAAAGCCGATATTTCTGTCGAATACGTTTTCGTAGTTCAATGCTCTCTTACGATAAGTATCAGCGTCTTTAGTGTCATTCATTAATTTAGCTGTGTTGTAGATAACCCAGTCGTCGTAAGCATATTCGAGCGTGATAGACGAACCGCTACGGCTTTTTTCGTATGGAACGTAACCTAATTCAAGATATTCTTTTGTTCCGTCATAATATGGCACATTGGCACTGCTCATCATCGCTTTCAGCCCCAATGCTTTATCGATAGGCAAGCCTTTTGCAATAGCATCGCCTACAACAGCTACACCATGATAACCGATCATACACCAGTTTTCGTTACCCATGTGCGACCATACGGGAAGCATACCATGTACGCTTTGCTGATAATGTGCAAGCATCGATTTTACCATATCGGTATTACGTGCGCGTTGGAATATATTGTATAGAGGGTGCAATGCGCGGTATGTATCCCATAGAGAAAATACTGTATAGTTGGTAAATCCTTCCGCCTTGTGGATATTATGATCAAGACCTCTGTATTGTCCGTCTACATCCATATAAATAGAAGGGTTGATCATTGTATGATAGAGCGATGTGTAGAACATCGTCATTTGGTCTTTGCTTCCTTGTACATCGAATGCACTAAGTTCTTTTTCCCATTTGTTCTCAGCCTGAGCAACTAGCTGGTCGAATGTTTTACCTTTTGTATCGTGTTCCAGATTGGCGATAGCGCCTAATGTACTTACTGCTGAAACGCCAACTCTTAATTCGAGCGTGTTGCTTGTATTATCATCGAAATCGAAGTAAGCAACGATACCACGCCCACCTATTTCGGGGAAGTTTTTAGTAACATCGAATTTACGCCAGAAACCGTTATAGGTTACATTTTCTTTATTGATGTGTCCGTAGTTTTTGATTGGTTTCGACAACGATATTGCAAAATATGTATAGTTGGTACGTGCCCATCCGCGTGTGATTCTATACCCTGTAAGCAAGGTGTCGTTCTCCACACGTAGGTTTGCCCAAAGTACTTTACCTTCGTAGTTGTAGATGCCGTGCACCATATCGAGAATGATACGTTGCTGTGCCGATGGGAATGTATATTTATGAATACCTGTATGTTCGGTAGCTGTCAGTTGAGCCTTTACTTTATAGTCGTCCAATACTACTTCGTAGTAACCCGGAGTTGCTTTTTCGGTAGAATGCGAGTATCTCGAACGGTATCCGCTATCAGTATTGTCTGCTGTACCCGGATTCAGTTTCAATTCGCCTGTTGTAGGCATAATAAGGATGTCTCCCAAGTCGGAGTGACCTGTACCGCTTAGATGTGTATGGCTGAAACCAACAATTGTTTTATCTTCATACTGGTAGCCTGCACAGTATTTATATGCATCTGCTTGATATTTACCATTAATACTATGTGGAATAGTATCTGTATCAGGACTTAACTGAACTCCTCCGAAAGGCACACAAGCACCCGGAAATGTATGTCCCATTTTTGTTGTTCCGATGAAAGGATCAACAAAATCTGTTTTTTTCTGTGCTAACATGGTGACACTCGATAGTACTAGAATCGATAATAGAGTTTTCTTCACGTTTTTCATTTTGTATTATTAATTGAAATAGCTCGTTTCATTTTGCAACAAAATTAGTAAAAAAAGATGTATATAATAGCCTATATTGTGTAATAAAAAGACGGATTAGCTGTCATTCCATTGAGGGGCATAATCCCAAACGGAGACGTACAGAACGGACTGGTAACACTTAACTAGCACATACACAAACGCAAACACCGAACGCGACTATAATCGGTCGCAAAAAAATGAATACGTTTGAGTGAGATATGAAGTCAAATGACGTAAATAGGTGCGAAATATGCGAAGTTTGCGTGTACAGTGGACTGTAATGAGGTAAGAAACCAAAGAAGACTAAATGAGACCTATGAGAGTGGGTCTCTTTTTTATGCGAAGTGTTACCGAACTATGAGCGAATGTTACAGAGATGTAACACTATTTGTTACATTAATCTGTTACACTGTAACAATGTTAAAAAATACAAATGGCGAAACTTTAACATTTCGCCATTGCTACGGATACAATATCCTTTATCAAATACACCAATACAAATATAAGTTATTTATCTGAAATATCTATAATTGGTTTAAATTATTCTTTCTTCTGATATCTCCAGTAGATTGAGTTTCTTTCTTAGAAATGATAACATGACTGTTTACATAGTCAAACTGGTTGAAATTATGCTTTTCCAATTTAGATTTACTAGCTCCAATAACACTGATATCATTATCTTCTAATAATGCAACCAAAGAAGAATAAGCTTTGATCTTAAGAGGCTTCTGGAATATTAAAATAAATACCTTCATATTTGCAAATTATAAAATTGTTATGCAAACATAATAGTATATAATTGCATAATAGTTATTTTAAGATATCTTTCATAGATAATGTCCAGAAATCGTTACCGCTACTAAATACATATCGTTGATTATTTTTTAAAATATAAGTAGCCTTTTTCTTAGCTAACTCTTCTAGGTTATCTTCATTGTTGATAAACTTTTTCCAAAAAGGGAATAAATCTAAATAACGACCCCTAACATAGTCAAATCTGAATTCAGGAGTACCTTCTATTTCTAAATCCCTGCTTTCACCTACCCATCTAATATTTATATCTACTGATAACTGATCATTATTATCTTCTATATTAATATAATTAAGAGAATATTGATATCTGCCTTTGTTTGTTTCGGACTTGAAAACATAATTTCGTTTAGCATTACTGACAATACTATCAGCAAGAATTCGCATATCATTTTTATCTGAAGAGATAAATTTAATTTGAGATTGTGCAGATAAAAAGCAAAATGAAAGAAATAGAATAATAGTAATTTTTAGTTTCATAGTTATGATATTGTATTATACCTGATCGATATTTTTACTAAAGCTAATGCTCTTATGTTCTTTTTAAGTACATCTTTGGGATTGTGATGATTGTTGTGGCTTACTAAACGTATATAATCATCACCAAGATCAGACTTCTGAACATATTTAAAAGTAAGGTATTGATCTCCACTAACATCTATATCCAACAAATACATTTCACCCCAATAGGCGTCGTTTATATCCTGTATCATTTTATAGCACACTATATCACCTGACTTTAGTATAGGATACATCGAATCGCCTCTTACATAAACAGCGCCATCGCATTTGGGAGCGTTCGGTACAGATATAAAGTCTAAAGGTACTTGTGAATTTTGGTTGGAGAATAGAGTAGATAAACCTGCTGAAGCTTCTATTTCATAAAGCGGTATTTGTTGCTTTTCTACACTGTAATAATCAGTTTTAAGCTGATACAAAGATACTTCATTTGTTGATACTTCTTGATAGGATGTATTCTTTCTTTCATGATGAGATGTCTTAAACATTTCGCCTTCTCCTGATATAAACCAATCTAAATTTATATCGGGGTATGATTTTATCATACTGCATATATGATCTAGCGTCACCTTCTTTTTTTCAGTCTTTAAATCGTTGATACCAGACTTATTAGTGCCTATTATTTCAGCAAGTTCAACATATGTATTTATACGTTTTTGCTGTTTTAGGTTGTCGAACAATGAAAATAATCGGGCTGAATAATCCATAAAAGTATGATATTTTCTTACTTATTTATTTGAAGTATGAAATAATCATACTATATTTGTACCATATCAAGAACAAATGTATAAATAATATGGGAAAAACAGGTTATTCAATCAAAAAACAACATGGAGATGCAAGCAGGCTTGCGCCTCTAATCAATCAAATAAGGATTGAGAATGGTAAGGATCCTTATTCATTAAGGATGATAAATGCCATAATAGATGGTAAAAGATCGATGCCGGACTATGCAAGGGATGTCATAGAACGATATTATTCAGTTCAGGAAGAGTTATCAAAATGTGTATTAGTATGAATTTACCAAAATTATCCATTGATCAGGTATATATCTATTCCTGTGGACTGTATAATATAATTGAAAAGTAGTCCACTTAGTAATTGAAAAGTATACCACTAAGTGTCTCGGATGAGATTGGCTAAAGATATTTATTCTTCATCAGGTTGTAACATTTTTTTAGTTTCTTTAACTCTGTACGACTGTCCATTCATGTTGATAAGGTAT
>NZ_JAAKEM010000008.1:0-155016 GCF_011039195.1 Dysgonomonas sp. ZJ709 | reverse complement strand
AGGAATTTATAATGTTAATATTTGTTAGTAAAATGCAGGGCTTTATTAGAAGCTCTAGCGGATTTTACTTAACCGGTGGTATACTTTTCAATTATTTTAGTGGACTACTTTTCAATTATATTATACATTACCGGGAAATCCACCCTCTCCATCAGGGCTGTCGAGCTGAAATATTACATTATCTTCATTGATTTTATAATCGAATGTCTTTGTATTGAATCCATTATATCCCCCATGATTGGAGTTCTTTCCATCATTTTTATCAGTCTGATATGTTTGTCCATTCAGTGTAAATTGTCCGTTGGATATTCGATTGGCATAACGACCGATAATAGAACCTAAATAGAACGTATCGCAAAAGTAATCTTCAAGATTATTATAGCTTAGAATAACATTCTCTCCTCCCCCTTCTTTATTCGGAACCACGATGGAAACGATAGATGCGCCATAATTAGTTATTTCTATATATGAACCAGAAGTATTTGTCAAGCGTAGCAAGACTACCTCTCTTTGCTTATAGGTAACAGATTGTTGTATAGAGATTTTAGTCATAGAGCATCTGATTATAAGGTTTATATTTCTTATTTAGAAAAAATCCGAATAGCCAAACCTCCTCCCTGTGCAAGAGGAATTGTCATTTTTGTGTTTTTATTGATCTTTTGTGTATCAAGAATATAGTGGGTTGCCCATAGATTTGCATCTACGCCGTCTTTATATATTTCGGCTATATATTCTTTATTATCTGCAAGAAAAGAAAAATCAATTGTCAGGCTTCGGGCAATATGATTTGTCATGCCCCCGATATACCATTCTTCACCTTTTTGTTTTGCGATCAGAGCATATTCTCCTACTTTGGCATCCAGTGCTATCGTATTGTCGAATGTGACAGGGACTTTCGACAGAAACCTTAGTACATCGGGATCTTTCCTGTATTCGGACGGTGAGTCGCACAACATTGCCAGATACTGATCATAAATAACAAACATAGCCAATTCATGACAACGGGTTCCTTGTGCAGACGGTAGTCCCTGATCGATAGGTCTGAATAATTGCGGCGAGCAGTTACGCATAGCACCCGGAGTATAATCCATCGTGCCTGCCAGCATTCGGGTAAAAGGTATTACGAGATGATGTTGCGGATTAGCTGTTAAGTCCCATTTGGAACATTCTGCGCCACGCACGGCTTCGAAGTTGATAATGTTGGGGTATGTGCGTTGCATTCCGGTAGGCTTGCTACACCCATGAAAATTGACCATTAATTGATGATCAGCAGCTTTCTTAGCAATGGCTTCATACCAATCCATCGCCAGTTGGTCGTCCCGATCGAAAAAATCTACTTTGATGCCCACTGCTCCCCAATTGTGCATCATTTTGAGAAATTCGTCAGATCTGTCGGTCAGCGCCATCCCTACACACCAGAGGAATACACCCACATTTTTCGATTTTCCATAGTTGATAACCTCCTGCACATCGACCTTAGGATTGACTTTCGATAAATCGAATATATCAGACCACCCTGCGTCTATCATCAGATATTCCAGATTATTTTCAGCGGCAAAGTCTATATAGTGTTTGTACAAGGCTGTATTTCTGTTAGCCATTCCCGATGGAATATCAGCATCGGGGAGCATTGCATCATGCCACCATTCCCAAGCCGCTTTGCCCGGTTTTATCCATGAAACATCGGTTAAGACTTGTGGTTTTGCCAGTTTATATACAAGCTCGTTGGTTAATAATTTCTTATCATCATCCGATACGATAATCACACGCCACGGGAACTCCTTTTTACCTGATGTTTTGGCAATATAATCCCTTGTTCGTTGTACTACCGATACAAACCCCCAACTACCAAGTGCAGTACTGTCGGGATATTGTGCAAAATAGGCATTAAATCCGGTTGGATTTTTCACCAGATACATTCCCGGATAATCTCTTACATCCGATTCAGCTACAACAACTCTTGTTTCGTTTGGCATCGAATATAGTACAGGAGTGATAGCACGTTTGCCATCCAGAATGGAAGATACTTTTGCATAGTCTATATACATCAGTTCCCATGCCGTATAGTTACTTGTTTCAGGGTAAATAACTGCCGGATCGTTCGTGATGTTGAAATTTGCTATTTCATTTTCTACTGTAATTTCATTATCGATGTCGGTAATAAATCGATAAGCTACACCTTCGTCGTAGGCTCTTAGTTCAAGTGAAAAATTATCCTCAAAATCGATTTTTATTTCATTATAGTGATTCGATAATGTTTTAAATTTTCCGTAAAGAGGTTCGATAGTTTCTTTAATCGTTTTCGACTCTATATTTTTTATCTTGACATTTGAAGTAAGGTTTCTGTCTTTCAACTGTAAGCCAATTTCAGATTGTGAGATCATTTCTTTTCCGTCAAACAGAACCCTGTATGTAATAGAATCCTTTACATCAACTGTCAGTTTTAAACGGGAATCGGGAGAGATAACTTCTATCTCTCCCTTTCTACCGCAAGAAGTAAAAAGGAAGATAGAGGTTAATAGTATGATACAATAAAATCTCATTTGCTATTTTATACTATTGAGTTGAAGTACAACGCTCTCGTATTCGTTATATATAGGGAATGTAAGACCTACAGTCATCAGATAATCACCACTGAATGGTTTGTTTTCATAAGCCGCCGCTCTCGACCAGTTGGGTGATACCTTATTGATTTCTTTCAGTGTGTATGTCTTATTGGGGTCGAGACCTTTCAAATAGATTGTTTGCTTATCTGACTTCAATTCTTTTCTCACAAGGAAATTGAAAACAATAGCTTCGTCTTTATTTTCATTAACATACATGAAGACAGTACGATTGTTTTTGTATGGTGAGAGGATTCTATACAGATCGCCATGAAGAACAGTTTTACGTATTTGCTTATATGTCTCTATTGCATTTTTCGAGAATATTTTTTCTTCATCCGTCATTTGTACAGGCTGTAAATCCATGCCTAATTTGCCTGCCATAGCAATGTCGAAACGATATTTAAGTGGGGTACTGCGTCCCGAAATATGATTGGGTGATACCGAAACATGACTTGCAAGACCAATAGTAGGGAAGAAATACTGCGCACCCCATTGAGTAAATATGCGTTGTAATGGATCGTTATTGTCACTGATCCAATATTCATCGAAATGTTTCATTGTGCCATAGTCGATGCGACCGCCACCGCCCGAGCAAGCCATAAAGGTTACATCTGGGTATTTTGCACTTACTTTATCCATTACTTCGAGTAAGGCTAAACTATAATCTATCCAAAGGTGCGATTGCTTATCAGCCGCTAAATAAGATGATCCCGAATTTTGAACAAAACGGTTACAATCCCATTTCACATAATCAATGCCCGGATTCTTTTGTAATATTTCGTCAATTGTATTATAAACAAACTCTTTTACTTTAGGATTACTCATATCCAGAATCAACTGATTACGTTGAGGAGTCCTTTCTCTGTGAGGTTGAGCGATAACCCAATCGGGATGTTTTTCGTATAATTCACTCTTCGGATTTACCATTTCGGGTTCTACCCAGATTCCGAATTTCAGACCTCTTTTTTTACACTCTTCTATCAGATAAGGGATACCTCTTGGTAATTTCTTGGTGTTGGTTTGCCAATCGCCTAATCCGGCTGTATCTCCATTTCTCGGATATTTATTGCCGAACCAGCCATCATCGAGTAAGAATAGTTCGAATCCCATTTTAGATGCATCGTCAATGATTTGGGTTAGTTTCGGTTCATCAAAATCGAAGTACGTCGCTTCCCAGTTATTCAGTAGAATACTTCGTTCTTTATCTCCGTTTTTGATACCGTATTTTCTGGCCCAACGGTGAAAATTACGTGTAATCTTTCCTGTACCCTCGTTACTGTATGTATAGAGTAGGGCAGGAGTTTTGAAAACCTTATCCTTATCGAGGGTATAGGTTGAGGCATAAGGATTTATTCCTGACAAAACACGTAGTTTCTGATCGTTATCCACTTCGAAACAGAACTGGAAGTTACCCGGCCACGCTAATGTACCGCCGATCACCTCGCCGTTCGATTCCTCCGCCGGATTGCCTAGCGAGAGTAGAAAGCAAGGATGCGTATATTGGTTAGATCTTACACCTAATTTGGTATCTATAATTTTAATACCGGAAGTTAGCTCTTGTTCTGCGATATTCATCTCTTCCGACCAGTCACCATAAAATTGGCTTACATAGTATTTCTTTGCATAAAAAGACAGATCGGCAGACGCAAAATTATTAAGAATGACAGGTTTATTTTCGCCGTTTCTTATTTCCGTCCATTGTTCTATAATGTCTTCTTTTTGGTAAGCATTGTAATGCAGATCGACATACAAACCATAATATTCATCTTTCAGAGAGATTACAGTATGAAGAATATTAGTGTCTTTACGATCTGTTTTAGTCGATACGTATCCTAACTCGGTCGATGTGTTCCCATCGGCATGGGTCATTCTTAATGCAGCTTCGAACACATGGGTTGTTCCGAATGTGGAATAGGCACTAAAACTCTTCAAAGGAACTGCCTCTAATTCGTTGAGCTGTTTTATTTTTTTACCGAAATAAACTTGTTCGAGCCTGTTTTTGTCGTTAACCTGTAACAGCAAGCAGGTATTATCCGTTGTTATCGGTATGTAATTTGCGGCAAGCAGACTCGTAGCGGCTACCAGAAACAGAGCGATCAATAAATACTTTTGTAATTGCATGGTATTATGATTTTTGTTTTAATATTTAAATGCTATTCAGTATCAAGTGGCTACCCAAATGGTTAATATCCAATTGTTTCACTTTTTCCAGAAATTCCCTGGCTTCCTTCAGGTTACCTAATCCCAGATTCCCCAATCCCATAACATAGTAGCAATGTATCTGATTGCGAATATTCAGATCGTCTTCCCAAATGGCAAGATCGGGTAATGATACAGCAAAATAATCGATGCGGCAGTTGTCGAAAAGATGCTTCTTTCCGTGATCTATCAACTTGTTGTAATGGCTCTTTGCTTTGTCTGTATTGCCTAATGCAGCCCAAGCCAATCCCTGATAATAGATTTTATCGGGTTGCTGGTCATTATAGAAAAATGCCTGTTGAGGTTCGGGCGAACCAACAGTTGCTTTTTGTAAATAGAACAGGGCTTTTTGCTCGTCTCCAACACCTTTGTAAGCTAATCCTTTGTAATAATCAATATCGTTTTCTTCCGCATTAGATAGCTTGCCTTCGCCTAGATTGTGAGGATAACAATCTGTCTCGTGAAGTAATCTGAGTGCTTCTTGAAATTCATTGCCTTTCATAGCTTGTTTGGCTAATTCGATGCGGCAGACAGTATATTGCTTTGCTATTTTACCTTCGCCACCTTCCCACGGATGGAACTTATGAGCAGCGATCAGATTCATTGCCTCTTTGTATTTCCCTAGCTGATTGTATAATGTGATCCGTTCTATACAAAGATCATCACGTTCTTCAACTAGTGACGAATATTTTTCGAGAAAAGCTAAACGTTCATCAGGTGAGACACCTCTTTTTTTATACAACTGATCCAATTCCATTAATATACGTGAATCAGTCATATCTAAAGCAAATGCTTTTGCCAATAATGCTTTTGCCTCTTCTTTGCGATTATATTTATTGTAATAGGCTAATGCCAAATTGCGTAGCACTGTAGGATATTTATTGTTTAGTTGTTGCGATCTTTCCCAACATATCACGGCGTCATCGTATTGACGTGCCGCATACCAGAAGTTGCCCAGATAGTATGGAGCGAAGGAGTCTTCGGGATTTAGCTTCATGGCATCTTGCAGTATATTTACTTCTTCTATCCGATTGGGGAAGCATCTGTCGGGCGACATTTTAGAAGCTTTTATGTAATATTCTTTGGCTTCGGTAGCTTTACCCATTTTAGAAGAGAAATAACCCAGTATATAATATACCATCGGATACACCTTGTTTTCGTCGGTGATGCAGCATGATAACAATTGAGTTGCCTCTTCATATAGTCCTGCACCTGCAAAATCGAGCGCATATTCTATATATGGATGAGTGGAACCGTGCATCAGGTTTTTTAATATTTCTATATCTTTAATATCATTCGTTAGAAGATATTTTTCGAATCGGCATCCGATATTGAACTTATCGATTTTCAAAGAATCTTCGATTAAATCGAGTGCTTCGTCCTTTCTTCCGAGCTTTCTTAGTATAGAAGCTTTTAGCTGGCGTGCTTTATGATTGTGCCAATTCCGTATCAAACTACGATCTATTCTGTCTAAAGCCTCTTCCCATAATCCTCTTTCGGCATCTATTTGTGCCAAAGCATAATATCCCGAATCTTGCCATGCGGCATTCCATGTCGCTTTAAAGAATGCACCGTAAGCATCATCCTTACAACCTTGCATATTTAGACACCATCCCAGATTGTAATTCGGTTCACCATCGTAAGGATTCGGATTGCGCTCTGTTTGTGTTTCTAATGCTTTACGGAAAAAAGGTTCGGCTTTAGCGAATTGTCCCCGACGCATTAAAATAAGTCCCATCGCATTATTGCAGCGGATATCTTTAGGATCACGGCTAAGAGCTTCTGTATAATAATCTATCGGGTTATAGGTCGCATGACGATATTGTTCCAAATGCTGACCCGTAAGGAACAGTTGCTCTATGGATGAAATATCTTTCGGTTCTTTAGCCGCTTTAGCAGGATCAGGAGTCGGCTTTATTTCGGGTTTGTCTGCCTTATATGTCAATAGCTCGTTTCCATCGGAGGTATAGAGATTGAATATTAAATTTTCGGGAGCTATGCTTCCTACTTCTACTGTGTTGAAGTAAGATTCCGAAGGTGAGGTATTTGCATAACTATCTAAATAAACCTTTCCATCGGTATTTTTTAATACAATACGTAGATTCTGAAACTCGGAAGTTGTATAAAGAATAATACTTGCCTGTCCTTCTTTTACATCTATATTTACGATTGCATCTTTATTCGCATTTTTTACATAGCCTACCTCTGCATAGGGCATAAAGTATTGCACCCACGATTTTTCTTCATTGGGTTGCAGCCATGTAAAATCGGGTTGATTGTCGGTATATACTCCTGTCATTAATTCTATGTATGGCCCGTCTTCATCGGTTAGATTCCGATCCCAGGCAATACCGAAGTCACCATTGCCCCATGTCCATTGTTTTTTACCGGGTGATATGTGATGATTAGCCACGTGCAACAAACCACCTTTCACATCTTCTTCATATCCTCCTACAAAGTTGAATTTGGACTGTATAGCCATATAAGAGGTTGGTACAGGGACATTTTTATACTTCGAAATATCTACTCCCGCCGAATAATCCTGTTTGTAATATGTACCTGTTGCTATCGGAAAATTTGATACATCACGCTTACCGTGGTCAAACACAGCATGTACATCGGGCGGAAACACTGAGTGATAATCATCGTTTACCACAACAGCAGGATTAGCCCACCACAGGAATGTCTGAGGGAAGGCTGTGCGGTTATACACTTTTACAGTTATTTCGATATATGCTTTTCCGGGACGAAGCGTAAATCCTTGCATACCTTTTGTTCGGAACATACGTTCTACTTCGTTGCACCAGACAGTCATACTGCCATCTGCATTTTTTTCGATATAATAATCCGTAGGCAGAAAGGTACTCGGGCGATGATGCTGAGGCCAGTTGAACTCTATACCTCCCGAAATCCACGGACCTGTAAGACCTACCAATGCGGGCTTAATCACCTGATTATAATATACAAAGTGGCGTTTCTTAACTTTGTCGTAAGCCATTTGTATGCGTCCGCCCAATTCGGGAAGGATCATTACTTTTAGATATTCGTTTTCGATAAATAAAGCCTTGTATTGCTTGTCTTTCTTCTCATCAGAAACCTTTTCTACCACAGGATAGGGATATACGGCTCCCGAACTTCCCTGATAAACTCTTTTCTCGAGGAATATCGGGTTTTTCTCTTCTTCTCCTATTTCGTATGTAGGGAGCATGATGTTTTCTTCCCATGCTTTCACTACATTTTTTTCATTTACAGTCGATTGAATCAGATAATCAGTTATCTCTTCCATTACGTTTTTACCTTTTGAGTTAAATATTGTACGATTTAAGGTTGCACCCTTATTATTTAGTAAGTTCTTTTTCAATTTCTTCGAGTGATTTACCTTTTGTTTCGGGTAAATTCTTTTTGACAAATACAAATCCCAAGAGACAGATAATGCCATATAGCCAGAATGTGCCGTAAGAACCTAGTCCGCTGTTTAATAATGGAAATGTATATGTCAGTATAAAACATGCTGTCCATAGCGAGAATGTGGCAATTGCCATCGCCATCCCTCTGATGCGTGTAGGGAATATTTCGGAAATAACTACCCATGTGATAGGCGCCAGAGTCATTGCATAGCAGCCAATAGCAAGCATAACCAAAACCAGAACAGCTATACCCGACACCTCTAAATAGTAGCAAGTGCCTAATGCCGCATAAATACAGGCTAAGCCTATTGCACCGAAGAGCAGCAAAGAGCGTCGTCCTAATCTGTCTACGGTGTACATTCCTACGATAGTGAAAACAACATTGGTCACTCCAGTTATTACGATATTGAACAGAATATCAGAGACTCCATATCCCGCAGCCGTAAATATTTCCTGTGCGTAATTAAATATTACATTTATCCCGCACCATTGCTGGAAAGCTGCGATAACGATTCCGATGAGTAATATTTTAGGCATTTTTCCTTTAAAGAGTAATTTATAATTTACCTTTTCTTTGCTGTTATCAGCAATCTCTTTCATAGAGCTCATTTCGGTTCTGGCATAGTCGCTTCCTCCGATACGGGTAAGTATTGTCTGTGACTTTTCTATCTTCATTTTGGTATAGAGCCAACGTGGACTTTCGGGTATAATAAATATCAATATAAAGAAGAAGATTGCGGGAATCCCTCCTGCCCAAAACATCCATCTCCATCCCATCTGTCCGTTCCACGAATTGAGGATATCTTCTCCGGGAGCTACAGAATCGGCTATAAGCCAGTTTACTAGTTGTGCCGCAAGTATTCCAATGACAACTGTCAATTGATTTAATGCGACGAATTTACCTCTGACATTTGTCGGGGCAACTTCGGCGATATACATGGGCGACAGGTTGGATGCCATGCCGATGCCGATTCCTCCAAATATACGATAGATAATAAACCAGGTGAGTGTATCGCTGATACCTATGCCTACGGCTGCGATGATAAATACCAGCGAGGCTATTATCATTAGCGGCTTTCTTCCGTAGCGATCCGAAAGGCTACCCGAAACCATAACTCCCAATAGGCAGCCTAATATGGCACTTCCCATAACCCAACCCTGTACGTAAGGTGAGTCTGCAATGTTGAAGTATAATTCATAAAATGGCTTTGCTCCTCCAATTACAACCCAGTCGTAACCAAACAGTAAGCCTCCCATTGCTGAGACAAAAGTGATAAGTAATAAATAGCGGCTATTTTTCATATTAGATTTTTATAGGTTATCTGAATGTAAAATTAGATTTAAAGTATTTATTAAAAATGTATGTTCTTTTTGAAAACATGTAAAATATTACGATTTACTCTACTTGTCGTTTCAATCAGAAGCATTCCCTCCCAATTCGTAGTATAATGATGTGTCTTTTCTTTAAAACCAGAGCGAAATAGCATAAATATTAAGTAAATATTTTTTATAAACTTCCGGTTTGGTCTTTTGTAAGAATTGATTTTTTATCTGCATTTATCTATATCAAAAATATTCTATTATTCGCTAATAAACAGGTACATAAAAAGCAATAAATATAATACATGTCCTAATTTCATAAGGAATAGACATGCATGCGACATTTGTACTACTTTTTGATACACATATTTTCTAAAATATAATTCATCTATAGGGCTATATTTCAGATCAATTGTATCTTTGTTTAATCCGTTAACCTACACCTTCATATCATGGAAAACACAGAAACAATTGCCAATGGGTTCAAAGGAGAAAAAGCCATTGTAACACCCTACAACACAAGAGAGTATCAAGAGGCAAACCCAATAACAGAACCTCTATATCTGACTCACATAGGCTATTATCCCAATGCGAAGTTTCATTTCAGACAACGAATATCGGGAGCCAACGAAAACATCCTCATATATTGCGAGAAAGGAAAAGGATGGATAGAACACGGCGGGGAAAGATTTTACTTATCGAATAATCAGGTATATATTATCCCTGCAAATGAACCCCATACCTACGGAGCAGACATACGCAATCCGTGGAGTATATATTGGCTGCATTTTCAAGGAAAAAACGTACCGATGTTTAATTCGATCATAGGTAAGGTCCTTTCAATAAAAGAATCGGACAATAGCAGATATAAAGACCGTATGCTACTTTTTGAGGATATGTACCAGAATCTGGAGATGGGTTATAATCCTGAAAATCTGGAATACATAAGCTTCTGTCTTAGATATTTCTTAGCCTCGCTTAAATATTTGACACAGTATAGAGTAATAAAAAATATAAGGGTTGACGACGTAGTGCAGCAAAGCATTCACTTCATGAAAGACAATCTCGAAAATAAAATAACACTGAATGATATAGCCAATGCCGTAGGCTATTCAAGCTCGCATCTTATTACTCTTTTTACTCAGAAAACATCCTATCCTCCGATGATATACTATAATCAATTGAGAATACAACGAGCATGTTCGTATCTGCAGTTTTCTGAATTGAAGATAAAAGAGATTGCTTTCAGATTATGTTTCTATGATCCTTTTCATTTCTCTAAAGCTTTTTTAAAAGAGATGCGCATTACACCTAAAGAATATAGAAAACGGTATCAATAAAAACTGTCAACCTGTTAACAAAAAACTAAGGCTGTTTATTCAATATGAATAAACAGCCTTTATATTTAGATGAGATTACATTTATTATTCTAATGTAAAAGTACTAAGAACGGCTCTGTGATCTGATGGATAGTTATCGAACCCGATATCGCTTTTTACACTTTTTTCTCCGACAACCTGTGAGTTTATAAGTTTTATTTTATCTCCTCTGAACATAACAAAATCGATACGATCCAAAACCTCAGTATAAGCTTCAACTTCCGGAAGTGTTGTCCACGTGTGACCCAGCTTACTCACCTCATCCGGATAAAACAGCCTATAAGAATCCTGCATGCCACCTTTATCTATGAAAGCCTTTGTAGATGGCCATATAACAGGTATCTTACATAGTCCGGCTTCTACAGCCTTAGCTGTCCAATCCAGACAAGATGGTTCGTTAAAATCGCCTGTAAGAAAAATAGGATAACCCTCTTTCTGAACTTCTAATATATCTGCGATAACAGAATTTACGGCTTCGCTCCTACTCTTTATTGCAGATTCAACAGCTTCTTCCGCGGTCTGCAATATAGGTCCACCACAATACTCTATACCATTCAATTGGTATGGCTCGTAAGGACAATACATCAAGTGAACATTGAACATCCATACAGAATGAGACTCATCTATTTTTATCTTCACCCCATTTTTGCTAGCAGAAGTGTCTACTATAGGATATCTGCTAATGATAGTCGGACTTCCACCCGATGAGTATGAATACCAACCAATACTGTCAGCCAAATAAACAGCCATATCTTTCCCATCCCGATTTGCTTCTTGTATTCCGACTATATCGGCTTTACTTTCAATTAAAACCTGTGCAGTAGCAGGAATTGATTTTTTAGCACCTAGCCAGATATTAAAACTCATTACTTTTAATTCGATAGGCTGGGAAGCCGTCTTATTACTACAAGAATATACCGGAAGAATAAGAAAAATAACTAATATACATTTACAAATAGTACGCATAGATTATAGATTTAAGGGATTAAATTATTTAAGGCTTCAAGACAAAGGTATAAATAATATAACAAGTTACTTCTTAATAATTAGTGTTATAGATAATCAAGGCGCAGGGAGAACCAGTGTCCGTTGAGCCCATTCCTGATATTTGGCTTTCATATCATCTACTTTCTACGGATAATCTGCCGCAATACTTTGGGCTCTATATTAGATTCATATTTAATGATCAGTTATCAAAAAAACTCATCATCAAACTACCTCGGGTTAACTACTTCACAAACAAAAATACAAAACTATTTAATGTTTTAACTAAATAGTTCTACAAAATTAGCAGCCTATTTATCTCACCTTCATCCCTAAAAAAGAGAAGGCGAAAGATAATCTTCCGCCTTCTACTCTATTTATAATTATATATTATTTGCTCACAGAGCCTCCACTCGATGTATGAGAATCTATAGTTTCGTAAGCCAAGTTTTTTATATTTACTACTGCTCCACTACTGCAATTGAGTGTGATGTTATTAGTTTTGCCATCCAACTTGAAACTGGCTCCACTACTCACATTTATATTCACATCAGATACAGCTATGTTGGCATGACCACTCGAACCGGATGAAGACGATTGATAATAACTTTTAGCCGTAAGTTTACCTATTCCCACTGAAGCACCACTGGATAAGTCAATTCTGATTGATTCAAGATTGCTTATATCACTAGTAATAAAGCTAGAGCCACTTGATAAATTTATTCGATCGAGAGTTGGGGCCGAAATATAAACTTCTATTTTCCCTTTGATTCTGTAATTATCTTTATTATCGACATATATCTTCAAAACTCCATTTTTCACTTCAGTTTTTATTCTACTCAATACGTCGTCTTGGGCTTCTACCTTAAGGCTAAAAGTATTGCTTGCCGAATAAATCACATTTATACCATTAGAGCCCTCGACCTGTTGAAATGGACTGACCGGTCTTGTCTCGGAACCAGAGTAAGCTACTAGAGTAAAAGAACTCAACACAAAGATTAATGTTGTAAGAACGATGTTTTTTGTTTTCATACTATTTATAATTTATTTGATTTTCAAATCTCCGTAATTACTTATTACTGTTATTTTTCCTGTTGGTGATTTAGAGCCAATCTTTCCTATTTTCACTATTTTGGTCTCGCTTTCGCTCTGTTGCGTAAAAGTTACATTGTGTGTTTTTGAAATATCAACATCTCCATAATTCATATTCAGATCGAATGAAACTGAAATTTCTTGTGGCAAACTGATTGTCATATCAGAATAACTCCCTTTCATCATTACGTTGCTAATTTTAGGAGATACATTGTTAATTTTAATATCACTATATAGACACACAGCATCAAGATTAGACACGAGGTTACCTATTTTAACATCGCCATATTGAATATTCAAATTCATATTTGTAACAGTAGTCACCTTTATATCGCCATAGTTTAGCGACTTATTTGACGTGATAGAATGTGCATCATTAAAAACATAATTATTATAATCTCCCGATATATTTACATTGTTTGCTTTACCGATTTTCACATCTGAATAAGCAGCATTTACCAATATGTCAGGTGCATTCTCAATAGACACATTCCCGTACTTAATCTTAACAGATGGGGTTGATCCTGTAAACGATTTAGCAGACAAATCGCTATAAGACAGATCAGCCATAAAAGGCCCATGGAAAGGATTCATTTTGATATTACCATATTTGAGATCTATACTCAATCCTGTATTACGCGGAATACTAATAATGTAATTAATGGACGGTCTATTGTTATTATTTGTACCCCCTTTATAATTAGTCTGTATCGATAAGATATTATTCGACGTCGAAGTTTCACAGCTTACCTGCTCTCCGGCTTTTTGATCTAAATACTGAATCTCTAATTCTACTTGTTTTGTCGTTGATTCCCGAACAAAGATATCGCCATAGAGATGCTTTATCTCAATCTTGGAAATATTCGAAAAACTTTTTTTCTCAATCTGAACCGGGGTTCTCGATTGGTCTATCTCAAAATGATCTTCTGCTTGCATTTCGGGAGAAATGATGAGACAGAATAAAATGACTGCTGTATAAAATAAATTCTTTTTCATTGCTGTTAGCATTTAGTGTATTTACCTAATTTTTCATTTATATTTTCGAGCGCTTGAATATTTGCCTTATAATGCTTTACTAAATAGTGAATAGCCATTTCTTCATCATCTGCATTTGCCATATCATTCACGAAAGCGGCATTGCCATCTATTATTTTTTGTAAGTCCCTATTCAATAAAGCTTGATTTTCGCTATCGGTATTCGCCAGTTTACACATAATATCAGCTATCTGCTCCTGCATTTGTCGGTTATAGAAGTCGTTCGTAGCTCTAAACTCGTCCGATACCTCCATCGTATTTTCAATTACAGGCAGATCATTCGGTATATGTTGTGGCGAATAGAACTGAATTGCAACAACCATAAGTACTACTATAGATGCCGCAATTGATATTATACCCATAAGCTGCATCCTCTTAATTGGCTTTCTCTTTTCCTTCTCTTGCTTATCGAGAAGGGCTTCGAATCGTTCAAAATGCCCTTCCATAGGCTCTTGATCATCGAAAATATCTTTATTATCTTTTATTTGTTTCCTTAAATCTTTCATCTCTTCTCCTTACATTAGTTTTATAAGTCGTTGTTTTGCTCTCATATACTGTATTCGGGAAGTACCCGGTGCTATATTTAATATTTCAGCTATCTCTTCATGATCATAACCTTCGATCAAATACAAATTAATTATTAAGCGGCTCGAGTCAGGCAATCTCTCGATAGCAGCCTTAACTTGCTCAACCTTTGCCAATATTTCATCCCAATCGTCATCATCGGCATCAATTATATCAGAATGTATATTCTCATTCAGGTCTGTCAATTCCAAATCCTTTTTCCGCAACTTATCAATCGAGGTATTGATTGCAATTCTTAGTATCCATGCTTCAAAAGGTGTTGACCTATCATAAGAATCTAAGCCCGAGAATGCTTTCAGAAAAGACTCCTGCATAGCGTCTTCCGATTCGGGGACACTTCGCAGGATGCGTAAACAGCTATTATAAACCCGCTTGTAAAAAGCAGTATATAGTTGCATCTGTGCCCTGCGTTCACCCGTCTTGCATCTTTCTACTATCTCGATATCGAAATCAACCATTGTTCTTCATTACTCTCTATATATACTAATACGAATCAAAAAGGAAAGTGTTACAAATGAAGATATATTTTTTCAAGAAAAAGTAAAGACTTGATAAATTATGGATGGATAATAAATGTGACACATATTGCATAGTGAAGAATTTGGCTTCACTATGAAAACATTTTCGCCTCATGACATTCAACCAGAGGTATTCCTGTTAGTTATTTCACAAAAAATAATTAGCTTTGTAATTACAACATTCTAATAAACAAACTGATTATGAAATATTATATAGGTGTATTATTATTCTTTTTCGCAGGCAGTCAATTATTTGCACAAAACACGGTAAAGATGAGTGCTGTAAAAGCCAGCGATTATGGCGTAGCCTATTCTTTGCCTAAAACCTCAATAGAAGTCCAGGCATACTATACAAAAACAACACGCAAAGCAGGTGAGTTCTATCAATACGCCGAACGTTATTTGAGTATATCGAATCCAATAACAAAAGATGACATTACTTATACTTTAGACAAAATAGAAGCTGTAACAAATGGGATAATAGACAAAGACAAGTCATATCTTGTTGAATTCAGAGCAAACTCAACAGCGCCTTTTGTGACATTAACCAGAGACGGTTTGATTTGTGCAATCAACGATGATTACTCCTTTCCACAAGAAAACGTATCAAATAATGTCACCCCATCAAACCAAGCTCCATTATTAAACCCACGTACATTCTTATCAGAAGAAATATTGAGAGCCGGCTCAACTGCTAAACAAGCCGAGCTAATAGCCAAACAAATATATCGCCTACGCGAAAGCCGTACTAACATCCTCACCGGCGAAGCTGACAATATGCCCCCTGACGGTAATGCTTATAAAATAGTAATGGGACAACTAGACGATCAGGAGAAAGCATTAGTAGCCATGTTTGCCGGAACGGAAACGACTGAAACAGGCATGCAAAATTTCGTAATTATTCCCGATGAAAAGGACATAGAGAATAGAATTATCTTCCGATTCTCGTCAAAATTAGGTGTAGTGGGCGAGAGCGATCTGGCCGGAGCGCCAATTTATTTATCGCTTAAAAATAAGGAACCAAAGCAAGTACAGATATTAACGCCTAAAGAAGAAAAAGCTTTCGCTGACAAATTCGCGAAAGGAATTATCTACAATATACCGGGAAAAGCAAACCTAAAAATCACATTTAACAGCAAAGACTTAATACAAAAAGAATGCGATGTGGTACAATATGGTACACAAGAGGTTCTCGTACCGAAAATGTTCGACAACAACAAGCAACCCATTAAGGTGATTTTCTATCCTTATTTGGGTGCAGTAAAACAGATTATTCAATAAAATAAAAAAAGATAAACGAATGAGTAAATCAGCAAAATGAGATATATCAAAAGATTTGCCGATTTACTCATTTTTCAATTTGATATATGGCATTAGAAATAGAGCGGAAGTTTTTAGTTAGCGGAGATTTTAAATCTCACGCCTATCATCATGAACAGATAACACAAGGATACTTATCATCAGTTCCTGATCGTTCCGTTCGTGTTCGCATAAAGGGTGACAAGGCATATTTGACTATAAAGGGTATCAGCAATGCCTCCGGTATTTCGCGCTATGAATGGGAAAAAGAAATTGCGATAGAAGAAGCTAAAGAATTAATGCATCTATGCGAACCCGGAGCCATAGACAAGATACGTTATTATATCAAATGTGGAAAGCATACATTCGAAGTCGATGAATTTCACGGAGAGAACCAAGGATTAATCGTAGCCGAAATAGAACTGGAAGACGAAACAGAACCGTTCGTACATCCAGATTGGTTAGGTAAAGAAGTGACGGGAGATAATCGCTACTATAATGCATCGTTAGTAAAATGTCCATTCACAAAATGGTAAAAACATGATTGAAACTCAAGTTAAAATACACGATAATTTTTCAGTAGAATTCAAAACGGGTTTTATTACCAACAATAAGACAAAAGATATCAATGAGTTCAAGATTAATACATGGATATTTATTCCCAATGGTCTTGATATCAATCGTGCGACTTATTCCAAAGAGCAGTTTTATAGGGATGTAAAAAGCAACATTCGTCTAATTACTCCCATCTATTCTTTAGACGATATACTAAAGGCCGGCAGAGGCCCTTTGCCACGATTACAAAAAGCCTTAGATGCCTTATCCATAGACCCTACTAATGATATAAAAAAAGAAGATTATCTCTATCAGGTAAAGATGCTACTCTGCATTATGAAAAGTGCCCTACGGCGCGAGGCTCAGATTATAGCGAATACAGCTGATGACAAGGAGGTGATCCATTTGGTTAACAGATATGTATCGCAAGTAGAAGCCATTGCATTAGAATACCGTGAAAAATGGGAGATGCTAACCAGACCGGAGATTAGTCAGGAACAGCGCAATTATTATTTGTTTGGAGACAATTTTCTGGGAAATATTATTGAACAGCACACGTTCGACATAATGAGAAAGCTCAATAGTCGATCTGTAATTCAATCAATTAACCCCATTCTCAACAAGCTACTTATCGGAGAAATAGATCATAAGAAAAAACGAGGTTTCTCCACTCTCGAAGAAGGTAATGAGGAACACAACAGCCTTATTATTACACAACGTAATATACTAAAGAAGTTTGTGGAGAGTGACTTGTTTTTACAGATTGTCAAGAAGAAAGACGGTGCTTTTGCCGAACAGATGTATTATAGTATAGCAGCGGGAGTAGCTATGATCTTCGCCACTGTAATATCTTTTTTCGCCACACAACGCTATGGTAACTTCACAACAGACCTCTTCGTTGTATTAGTTATCAGTTATATGCTGAAAGATCGTATCAAAGATTTAATGCGATACTATTTTTCATCCGAACTCAGCAAAAAGTACTTTGATACAAAGCTCAAACTAAGTATTCGCAAACAAGAAATAGGATGGCTTAAAGAATCTTTCGACTTTGTAGAAGAAAGTAAAGTATCGAGTGAAGTTCTTAATATGCGGAATCGCTCCCCATTGGTAGAAGCAGAGAATCAGACCTACAACGAGCAGATAATTTTGTATCGCAAATGGGTCAATTTATCAAAAGATGAGATAGAAAAATATAAAGAATATCGCTTGTCGGGTATCAATGATATAACCCGGTTCAATCTTTTTCACTTTGTGCAGAAAATGGATAATCCATCTATCCCCCTTTATGTTGTAGATAAGGATAAAGGTTTTTCCAGCTTTGAAGGAACTCGCATCTATCCACTATACTTCGTAGTACAGTGCGAATCAGATACCGATAAGTACTATAAAACCTATCGCCTCCTATTCAATCGCAACGGAATAACCAGTGTCAGCGAGCTGGATTAAATAAAATTTATGGGTACATTCTTACGTTTAGCCTTTTTCTTGTTTTGCATATAAATATACACAGCAACACTGCTTGCCGCAGCTAATAAAGACACTGCTAATATTTTCTTTGTCATGGCTTTTATAGTTAGGATGTTAATATGTTTTAGTGAAGTAAAGTTAGTAACAAAAATTGAGAAAAAAATTTAATTCCCTATAAAAAAGAAATAAGGAATCAACTGAAAAATTGACTCCTTATTTTTTATTATTTTACAAGGCTATACCTTCTTTTTGTTTAAGCCTTAAAATATCTTCAGCAGCTTTTTGCTCTGCTTTGAACTTCCGCTCTTGGGCCTTTTTCCAAGCTTTCTCGGTTGCTTTTATTATGTCTTTCTCTGCCTGCCTCTTAGCTTCTATTATTTCTTTTTCAGCTCTTAGTTCGGCGTCTTTCGATTCCTTTTCAGCATTCATTTTAATTTTCGCAATCTGATCTGCCGTTTTTGCAGTTACAACAATTTCTCTTGCATATACTCCAGAAGTCATAGATAGTATTGCCAAAAAGAATAATCCGAATAATACCTTTTTCATAATTTCAAGTTTCTGTTAAGTGTAGTTTTTGCTAATAATGTAGTTTTCAACTATCCCAATCGCTTTTGGTTTGTATCCTAATACGTCACAAAGATACAATAAAGATTTCTTATGTATTGAGATGAGTATTATATAAAAAATATCTATTATTTATTCTTAAATATTCATATACCATATGTCTTGTATAAATATTTAATCTTTCCCAAAAAAAGTAATGTTTGCGATAGGTATTATGCAAAAAACAACAAAAGGCTATCCGAAATGAATAGCCTTCTGTTTATATTGAATTATGTTATTCTTATAATTCGAGGATATTTAAAACCCTTTTCACAACACCTGTATTAGACTTTACATAATCTCCTGCATGAGCACCTGCAGCTTCGAGGGTATTACTGTATTGAAGGAATTCATCCATCAGCCCCCTAAAATCTTCTGCATTGGTAATCGAATATCCCCCACCCTGCTCTATAAGTTGGTGAGCTTCACGAAACTTCTTGAAATTAGGACCAAATATTACCGGTATATCATATACTGCCGCCTCCAGCAAATTATGTATTCCCACTCCAAATCCACCACCAATATAGGCAACCTGCCCATAACGATAAATAGATGATAATAGACCAAAGCTATCAATTATCAAACAATCATAATCACCTACATTCTCTGGTATTGCCTGAGAATATCGAATATACGGGCGACGAAGGATGCTCTCTATATACTTCAAATGAGCTTCGTCAATTTCGTGAGGTGCAACAATCAGTTTCAGATCGGCTGTCATATTAAAGTAAGAGATAAATACATCTTCATCTTTAGGCCATGAACTTCCGGCAATCAATATTGTTTCGTTCTCTTCTTTTGCCTTACGTGCAAATCTATCTACTACAGGTAATTGCTTGGCTTGCTTTTGAATATCCATTACCCGATCGAAACGAGTATCTCCGCATACTTCTACATTTGTAATTCCTATTTTAGCCAACATTACCGCAGAGTTCTCATCCTGAAGACAAATACGACTATACAACTTTAGCATATTACGCATAGGTTTTCCATACCATCTGAAAAATATTTGCGTCGGACGAAATATTGCAGATACCATATAAGTCGGAATACCCAATTTATGTAACTGATTAATATAGTTGTACCAAAATTCGTACTTGATAAAGATTGCCATCTTAGGTTTTGCCAGTTTGAGAAACTTTTTAACCTTATGTTTTTTATCGAAAGGCAGATAACAAACAACATCAGCCAACGGATAATCTTTTCGGATTTCGTATCCCGATGGAGAAAAGAATGTAAGGAGAATTTTATAATGAGGATGGCTCTTCTTTACCTCTTCCATTATAGGTCTGCCTTGTTCAAACTCGCCTAATGAGGCAGCATGAAACCAAATATACTCGGCATTGCTGTCTATTTCATTTTTCAGTTTAGTATAGACCTCCTTATGTCCCTCAAGCATCTTACGCGCTTTTGTATTAAAAGGCGATACAAGACGAACTATAAATGCGTAGAGGTATATAGCTATGTTATAGAGTAGCATTACAAAATATTATTTAATATCGTGAACGGCCTTTTCAAGTCGTTTTATTGTTTCTTCTTTCCCGATTACGGCTGTTATATCAAACATATGTGGTCCTTTCGATTCACCAACAATGGCTAAACGGAAAGCATTCATTATATTACCCAAATGATATTCTTTCAACTCTATCCAGTCTTTAACTATTATCTCTTGATTATGAGCCGAGAAATCGCTTATGTTATTTAAAACAACAATCAGCTCATTTAGTTGAGCAGCAGAATCTTCTTTCCAGCGTTTTTTTACAACTTTTTCGTCATACGATGTAGGAGCCTCAAAGAAAAAGAAAGATTGATCCCAAAGTTCTTTTACAAAATTGACACGCTCCTTCACAAGTCCAACAACTGTCTCGATGTAATCAAGCGGAAAATCTACTTCTTTTTCCCTTAGGTAAGGTAAGTATAATTTTGCAATCTCTGCATCTGATTTCTTCTGAATGTACTGATGATTGAACCATTTACCCTTTTCGTAATCAAATTTAGCACCACTTTTACTACATCTTTCGAGTGAAAATAATTCTATCAGCTCGTCTAACGACATTATTTCCAAGTCATTTCCCGGATTCCATCCAAGAAGTGCCAAGAAATTAACGACAGCTTCGGGCAAATATCCACTTTCGCGATATCCTGATGATATTTCGCCTGTTTTAGGATCCTTCCATTCTAATGGAAAAACAGGAAAGCCAAGACGATCTCCGTCACGCTTGCTCAATTTTCCATTTCCTTCGGGTTTAAGCAATAGCGGAAGATGTGCAAACTGAGGCATTGTTTCTTCCCAACCGAAAGCGCGGTATAGCAATACATGCAATGGTGCAGATGGTAGCCATTCTTCACCACGTATCACATGCGTAATTTCCATCAAATGATCATCCACTATATTTGCAAGATGATATGTCGGCAGGTTGTCAGCCGATTTATATAGTACTTTATCATCCAGTACAGATGAGTTTATCTTTACCTCTCCACGAATAATATCGTTTACAAGTACATCTTCGTTAGGCTCTATTTTGAAACGAACAACGTACTGATTTCCTCTATCTATAAGACCCTGAACCTCATCTTTAGACAAAGTCAATGAATTCCGCATCTCGCCACGAGTAGAAGCATCATATTGAAAGTTTGCTATCGCAGCACGTTTAGCATCCAATTCTTCAGGAGTATCGAAAGCAATGTAAGCTGCGCCTTTCTCTAATAGGCTATCAACATATTTTTTATAAATCTCTTTTCTGTCAGACTGGCGATAAGGGGCGTAACCTCCACCGATATGAGTACCTTCGTCAAATTTTAAGCCTAGCCATGTAAGGGCTTCGATAATATATTCCTCTGCTCCGGGAACGAAACGCTGTGAATCGGTATCTTCAATACGAAGGATGAAATCTCCTCCATGCTTTTTCGCGAAAAGGTAATTGTATAATGCTGTGCGTACACCACCTATATGCAAAGCTCCTGTTGGGCTGGGTGCAAAACGCACTCTGACTTTTTGAGACATAATAATTATTGTTTATAAGAGACTGCAAAAATATATAAAATATTCTAAAGAGACTGCGAGGCTTCAATTTAATGTAACAATATGTTGATTAATAAAATATTTTAGTTTTCATATTCATAAATACACTGATTATTATATCATTATACAATAGACATCATGTTTGCGACTTTCGAGAAATTATTCATCAAAAAATAGTAGCTTTGTAATTCATAAACCGTTCAATCAGGTGACTTTGAATAAGAAAGATTCTTCATACAATCAGATTGTTAAAGCAACTAGCATATACAGTGGTTCGCAAGCCATCAACATTGCCTTGGGGCTTATCCGAACCAAGGTAATAGCTATTTTGCTTGGTCCTGCAGGAGTCGGGCTTATAGGCGTGTATCAGTCGATGATCGAAATGATTCGCTCCCTAGGCACTCTCGGTATGGAACCGGGAACTATAAGAGAAATAGCAAAGGCGGCAAATGAAGAGGATAAAAATCTATTAGGTAAATCTATCTTTGTTTTCGACCGTTGGTTTGTGTTTGCCGCCTGCATAGGTATGTTTATATGCATTCTTTTTTCGTACCCCCTTAGCTCTTGGATATTTGAAGATAAAGAACATGCACTATCTATTGCATTGCTTTCCATAGCTGTATTTTTTGCAATTATTACTATCGGCAGGTCGGTTATCTTACAAGGAATGCGTAAAACATCCTATCTGGCGAAAGCCACAATAGGCGAAAGTATGCTTGGTTTACTGATCATTATCCCTATCTATTATTTCTTCGGCATAGCGGGGGTTATCCCAGCTCTCATAATAAATAGCCTGATTGTCTATTTTTGCATCCGCTACTATTATAAGAAGTTGGAAGTTCGCTCTGTATCTGTTTCTTTTTCGGAAGTTGTCAATACAGGTAAAAGAATACTTAAGCTTGGGCTATTTGTTCTTGTGGCTGGAGTTGTTAATGCCGCAAGTATGTTTATTGTCCGCACTTACCTTGCACATGAATTGGATTTGAGTACTGTCGGTTTATTTCAATCGGCATGGACCATCACAAGTGTTTATGTTGCACTCATATTAGGCTCTACCCGAACCGATTTTTTCTCACGCTTATGCTCTATCATCGATAACAAAGCTGAAACAAAGAAACTGGTTAATGAACAATCGTATATCGTACTTGTTATTGCTGCGCCTGTTATTATAGGCCTTCTGTTATTTTCGCACCTAGTTCTTTTCTTACTCTATTCTTCTAAATTTACCGGTGCAGGAGAAATATTACAGTGGATGGTAATAGGAACATACCTGAAAATATTAGCGACACCTATCGCATCCATATTATTAGCTAAAAGCAAGGGCAGATTATATCTATTCTCGGAAGTACTATTCTTTGTAACCTATCTCCTATCTTGTTATCTGCTTTTCCCTCAGATGGGAGTAGCGGCCACAGGGTTTGGCTATCTCATAGCTTATGTAGTGTATTTATTTGCAATATTTATTATTTGCAATAATATATCGGGGTTCACATGGAGCATCGATGTATTGAAAATGATAGCCGTTAATGCATTATTCATCATCGTTGCACTATATATAGCGCATATTCAATCCGATTATATGCTCATATTTGGGTGTATATTATTTTTTCTATCACTCATATATGCCTATCTGAAACTGAAAAGGGTATTCTCTCTAAATGAATTAAAAGACTGGTTTAGAAAAAAATAAATAGATGGAATAGAGCTTACACATTGTATTATATGTTATTATCTTTGATATTAAGGCCTAAAAAACATTCCGGTAAAAAATAAACTTGTAAATTTGTGCTTAAAACCATATCATTATGGATCTGATAAATAAAAGAAAAGGGAAGATAAATATAAATATACCTACCCCGGGACTTTTCATTATAGCGATTTTAATCATTATGTATTTCTTGCCTCGCGAGGGCAAATACAAATACTCCTATGCTGAAAACAGACCGTGGCAGTATGGACTGCTTACAGCGCCTTTCAACTTTAATATCCACAAATCGGAGAGTCAGATACAAGGCGAGAAAGATAGCATAATGGAATCTTATCAACCTTACTACTCGATGGATCCGGATGTTATGAAAAAAACAATATCGCTATTCGATCAGGATGCCAGAGCTAAAAGCGTTTCGAGCGAATATATAAACTATATAAACAGAAAGCTACAAGAAGTATATAAGGCAGGTATTATATCAGCAGAAGATTACGATAAGGTACAGCTTCTTAACAAAAAACAATTGCTCATCAGCAATGAAAATCATATTTATGCGGCACGGCATATCGCATCATTCTATACACCTAAATTAGCCTATGAGAAGATATTCAGCGATGCTCCATCTTTCATAAATCCGACTAATCTCAAATCGTTGAATTTAAATGATTATCTTGCTGTAAATGTGCTATATGACGAGAGCACGTCAACAAAAGTAAAACAAGAACTGCTCAAGCAAATTGCTTTATATGAAGGCGAGGTGCAGCTAGGCGAAAAAATTATAGACAGAGGAGAAATAGTAGATTCCCGCCTCAAAGACATTCTCGACTCCTACAGTCGCGAAGTGGAAAGCAAGGTTGGTACCAAAGCAAAACCCGGATGGCTCATTGTAGGCGAACTTATCATGATTTCGCTTCTGATGATGACGTTGATGGTTTATCTCAAATTCTACAGAATAGCAGAGTACAATAAGCGAAAAAGTATAATTTTCATCCTTTTGATGGTGATTATATTTCCAATCATAACGGGATTTATGGTCGATCATAAAATGTCGAGCCTGCTTTACATCATTCCGTTTGCCATACCAACGATCTTGCTTCGTACATTTATAGATTCACGAACGGCAATGACAGCTCATGTAATAACAGTGCTTATCTGCGCCTTGATGATGCCTATTGCTCAAATCGCCCAGTTTGTATTCTTGCAACTACTAGTGGGCTATATGTGTATATTCAGTTTAAGAAACCTTTCAGAACGTTCTCAGTTGGTATATTGTTCTTTATTTATACTCTTGACCTACATGGTTTCTTATACCGGATGGATTTTAGCTACAGAAGGCGACTTCACCCTGATTAAAGAAAATAAGTGGATATATGTTTATTTCTGTATCAACTTCGTATTTGTTTCGTTTGCCTACTTATTAGTTTATGTTTTCGAGAGGACATTCGGATTCATCTCTGAGGTGAGCATGATAGAACTTTCCAATACAAACAGACCATTACTTCAAGAGCTATCCGAAGTGGCACCAGGGACGTTCCAGCACTCCATGCAGGTCTCTAACCTTGTGGTATCGGCAGCTCATCGTATTGGAGCTAATGCAGCATTAGTTCGCACAGGAGCTTTATATCATGATATAGGCAAAATGACTAATGCGGCATTCTTCACAGAAAACCAATCGCAGGGCATGGATCCTCATGCGGGATTAACCGAAAAGGAAAGCGCACATATCATTATCGGACATGTTGAAGAAGGTGTTCGTATCGCGAAAAAACATAACTTACCTCAGCAAATAATTGATTTCATACAAACACATCATGGTAAAGGGAAAGCTAAGTTCTTCTATAACTCATATGTGAACAGTCATCCTGACCAAATAGTAGACATAGCCGATTTTACATATCCGGGACCGAACCCTTTCACTAGAGAGACTGCTTTGCTAATGATGGCGGACACCATAGAAGCTGCATCCCGAAGTTTAAAAGAGTACAGTCCCGAATCAATTACCGACCTAGTAAATCGGTTAATAGATATGCAAGTAAGTGATGGCCTGTTTAAGAATGCTCCTATTACATTCAAAGATATAGAGGATGCAAAAGAAGTCTTTTGCGAAAAACTGATAACAATATACCACACCCGTATTAGTTATCCCGAATTGAAAAAATAATAACTATTTATATAACACTTAAAGAGAAAAAAACTATGAAAAAAATGTTTGTGCTGTCGCTATCTCTGTTGATGGCATGGAGTGCATGGGCACAAGAAACTGCCTCAGGGTATCAATTTTCGGTTGTAAAAGAGAACCCGATTACTTCAATCAAAAATCAAGGTAGCAGTGGTACTTGCTGGTGTTTTTCCGCACTAGGTTTCATCGAATCTGAACTTATCCGTAAAGGCAAAGGAGAACACGATTTGTCGGAAATGTATATCGTAAGACGCAATTATGCAGATAAAGCACAGAAATATGTGCGCCTGAACGGTTCACTTAATTTCGCTCAAGGTGGTGCATTTTCGGATGCAATAGAAACTATCAACGAGTACGGAGTTATGCCTAACGATGTTTACAAAGGGCTTAACTATGGTGAAGACAGTCACAAACACAGCGAGGTAGAGGCGATATTAACAGGATATGTGAAAGCAGTAACAGCAAATAAGAATAAAAAATTATCAACAGCTTGGTTTGCCGGATTTAATGGTGTGCTGGATGCTTACTTCGGGGTAGTTCCTACCCAGTTCGATTACAGTGGAAAAACGTACACTCCACAGTCTTTTGCTAAATCCCTAGATTTAGATTCTAACGATTACATATCACTTACATCATTTACTCATCATCCTTTCTACACTTCATTCCCAATAGAAGTTCCTGACAACTGGCGCTGGTCTTTATCTTACAACCTACCGATAGATGAATTGATGCAGGTTTTTGATAATGCGCTAGAAAATGGTTACACCGTGGCTTGGGCGTCGGATGTAAGCGAAATAGGATTCACCCGTAATGGTATTGCTGTAATCCCGGACGAGGCTGCTACAGAAAATGCAGGTTCGGATCAAGCACATTGGTTAGGACTATCGGTTGGTGAAAGAACCAATCAATTGAAAGCAAAAGTTGACCTTTCTCCGCTGAAAGAGAAAGTAATCACACAAGAGATGCGCCAAATTGCATACGATAACTATGAAACAACCGATGACCACGGCATGCAAATATACGGTATTGCCAAAGATCAAAATGGGACAAAATATTACATGGTGAAAAACTCATGGGGAGATGCCGGAAAATACAAAGGGATCTGGTATGCTTCTGATGCTTTTGTAAAATATAAAACTATAAGCATGGTAATTCACAAAGATGCTTTACCAAAAGATATAGCAAAGAAATTAGGCTTTAAATAAGCTATACTATTCAGAATAAACGAAAGCACAAGCCTATTAGACTTGTGCTTTTATTTTTTTCCAATACTATGAAGATAAAGTTAATACTCGTCTTCGTTAAAGAAGAAGTCCTCTTTGCTTGGATAGTCAGGCCAGATATCTTCGATTGTATCGAAAATCTCATCCTCATCTTCTATCTCTTGCAGATTTTCTATTACTTCCATAGGCGCTCCCGAGCGCTGTGCGTAATCAATCAGCTCTTCTTTGGTTGCAGGCCATGGAGCATCTTCTAGTTTTGAAGCTAATTCAAGGGTCCAGTACATAGTTTGTTATTTTATTGATTATTATTTTATTAATTATTTTACTTTTCGCAAAAATAAAATATTATTTGATATATGTAGCATTAAAATGGATTAATTATTGGATAATTTCCTGATTCCAGAATATCTCCTTACCATTCTTGTTACATTCCTTTCTTGATAAGAGAAAAAAGTAATCGGAAAGCCTATTAACAAATGTCATAATATTGTCATCTACAGGAAATTCCTCTTTCACTCTATAAATACAGCGTTCGGCTCTTCGGCATACAGTACGACAGATATGTGCTTGAGCAGCAGCTTCACTTCCACCCGGCAAAACGAACTGACGGAGGGGAGGTAACTCACTATCCATTCTATCCATTTCATTTTCGAGCAAAGCAATATCTTTATCGATTATGATGCTTGCAGCCTTGGGCGAAATTGCTTCCGTTTCGGTCGCAAGATAAGAACCTACTGTGAATAATTTGTGTTGGATATAAGAAAGTATTTTTAAATCTTCTTCATCCTCTATCTGACAGATAAGAGAACCCGTAAAAGAATTCAACTCATCGATAGTACCATAAGCCTCCAATCTTATATGGGCTTTGGCTACACGCTTGCCACCCACAAGAGACGTCTTGCCCTTATCTCCTGTTTTAGTGTATACTAAACTTTTTTTCATTGTTGATTATTAATTAAGTAAAGTTGGAATGTCAACACTGCATTCTTTTCTAATACCTCTCAGATCGCATTATCAAAATATAGAAAAGTATTATATATTACCTTAAAAACTAATCTGATAATTCCAGCGATAAAGTTTACGGTCGAAGAATACAATTCCTATATTGAATAGATCTAGTACAGCAGTCCGCGATTCCATATCCATAATACTCTTCCATAACATTTGATGGCGCTTATTTGTTCGGATATCTTTCACAATAATAAACGTTCCTTCATGAATGAGTGGTAAAATATAATTTACCAGATTACTATTCAATTTATTATAATTATTCAGATCGATAAAAATACAATCTTGCTTTTTATCTAAGACCGGCAACCCATGGGTATTCAAATTGATCTTTCGACCCCATTCTTTATATATTCTTTGCGCCCTCGCTATTTTTTTCACCGACAACTCAGCGCAATTGCAATCTATTTTGCTGGATGGTGCAGTTAAGTATATCGTATTGACACCTGTCCCCGACCCTATTTCGAGTATTTGCTTTGCCTCAAAATAATTGACTAATCTAAAAGATAATAGATTGTATTTCCTTTGAGAATAATCAATATTCGGAACACTATCCAAATAAGCCTGTATATCTTCGTAAGCATGATAAGGTGTTTTCTCTTCTATAACCTTATTTATGAGATTAAATACAAATGGCGAATGAATACCATGTCCTCGATGATGGCGTATTTTATATAATAACTTTAACCCTGTTCGGGATAGTCGGTATATACGGGGCATAGGATTAGAATAGTTTAACGTAGTAGGTTAACTTGGCTGAAATAACTCTATTTGCCGAACGATTAAAATAATCTGATTTTCTATTGTTATAAATATCTCCAAATCCGAAGCTATATCTGCCTTCTAAACTGAAATTGCCTATACCGGTTCTGAACTCAAGTCCCATACCAGCCATAAGTCCATAGTCTAGCTTTTTCTCTGCCTTACGAAAATACTGATATGTGGGGCTAGTCGCACTGACTTCACCACTAGCCAGATAGTCGGCAAAAGCATCATTCATTTTCTCACTATCACTGATCAAGTAAGCTATTTTAGGTCCCAGATTAATAAAATATCGAATCTTGTTTCCAAAATATATATGAGTGAGGAGGGGTAATTCGATATAATTCAATTGATGTGAATGAGAAAATTCAGGCTGCTCTTTAAAACTTTCAGCCCATCCTTGCTGTATGTAATTTAACTCGGCAATTACTCCCAGATGATTCTCGGTAATATACCTTACTGAAACTCCACCGTGAAATTGATTGAGATTTTTAGTACTGACAGAAGGATCGAAATCAACAGCCGAAAATGTAGGACCAAATCCTATACCCACATTCCATTCGGGTTTAAACTTCTCTTGTCCACTAATATTCAGCGTATACAGGCAAGTTAAAATTAAACTTAGTACTATTTTTCTCATCATTTATTACTGCAATCAATTTTTTCGATACTCGAGTCCGTTTTATAATGAACGAAGTATAAACCATTATTGATATATCCGCCACGAGCATTTACTTTGCTAAAATGCACCGCCAACTGAAGTGTTGGCACCCTTAGGGACGATATTCCGGATTCAAAATTATTTCCATACCTGTTTAGTGCCGTAAGGAAATAAAGTCCAGTATCGTATCCTAGGTAACCGTATTTAGGATAAGAGTTTATAAGACTCTTTGTATACCATTTCTTGTATTGCTCTATAAAATTTTGCGCTGATTCCTGCTGCTCATTAAGATAGAATATACTGTAAATATATGTATTGTAATTATGAAAACTTTCTGTATACGAAGAGTAAGTTTGCCATTCAGGATATCCGAAAAGAGTCATCGGTGTTCCTTCCGGAATAGATTTGAGAGCAGGCATTAACCTCCTTAGAGTCATTTCTGACGATGAGGTCGGGATCAGTATATTCTTCTTCGAAACAGCCAATACTTTTTCCAGATCAGTAATTAAACTGGCTGAACTAGCTGTCGTTTCATACGATATATTTGCTTTAGCCAATTCCTTCTTTAGTACACTTACAAAATCTGATTTATTATTATCCGATCCTGCCTCTGACACAAAAATGACATTGTAGTCTCTAAATCGGCTAATGAAAGCTTCTGAAATATCCGAATAAAGATTTGAATGAGAATTAGTAGCCTGATATAAAAATGGGTTTGAATCTACTTCCGAGCCGGCAGAACCAAAAGGTATTATATATTTAATCTCTTTCTTTTTAGCAAATTTAGACAGAACCTCTATTTGCTGTTTTGATATTCCGCCGATAATTAAGCTTAAACTATTTGCTTCTGTAGTACCAAGTATACTTTCCAAGCGCTTTGTGTTCTTTTCGGAACCGATATCAAATGTATATATTTCAGCATTCAGTCCTTTTTCCTTTAGCTCTTTTACTGCTAAAAGAAATCCCTCATAATATTCTATTATTTTCTCTTTCTGAATACTTCCGCCTTCTTCAAGAAATGGGAGTAAAATCCCTATGCGCACCACATTGTCTTTATGGTTGACTATTGTACTTGTAGCGGCAATATCCTTAACAGCCACTGGAAGAGGCGTTACTTGTTTTCTGGGAATAGAAAGTATCGATCCCTCTTTCAATCCTTTATCACTCAATGACGGATTGCTATTGAACAAGGTTTCTATAGATACATCATAAGCCTTACTAATACTGTACAATGTCTCGCCTTTCTCAACCTTGTGTTCAATATTTGGATTAGCGAATCCTGATTTTACCAATTTATCATAAAGTGGTATCAGTATTGTTTTACCTGCTTTAAATGTACTCTCATTCAAACCCGGATTGGCTGCAACGAGATCTTCAATGGTTATTGTATATTGACGAGAGATACCATAAAGTGTTTCTTGCGATTGTATAGTATGATTCTTATAACCACTTACTACTTCTTTAGCTTTAGGTATCAAAAGTTTATCTCCTGCTTTTATACCCTTTTCAGCCTTCGGATTCAGGCGATATATCTCCTGCACAGTCGTATTATATGCCGAAGCTATGGAATATGCAGTCTCGCCTTTAGCTACGATATGAGTTTGATAATCTTGCTGAATACCAGTTATAGAATGATCTATAAGACTGGGTTCTGTGTATGTAAGCTTCGCCGATAGTCCATTTGTTACGCCGGCTATAAATATCAGAGATAAAAATATGCTTCTTAATTTCATGCTAAAAATTTGTTAGTACGAAACACAAAAGTACTAAAAAAAATAGACTGTTTCTTAGTATTTATTATTTATACTTATCCCAAAGAGCAGAGTGTACTATTTCACGGCTTCTGTTCACTAACTCAGGGATACCCTCATCTGTCAGGCCTACAGTCCGAATTGGCTCGTGGATTATTAATTCAAGCCTACCCGGGTTAAATAGGTAAGTATGTATCTTCATTACATCAAAAGGACCATTAACAGTAACAGGAACTACAGGCAATTTCATTTCTTTGGCAATTACAAACGCCCCACGTTTAAAACGTCCCATGTGCCCCGTATATGTCCTTGCACCCTCTGGAAATATAGTCATTGAAACATCTTCTCCTAATTGAACCTGAGCATTAATAATTGTTTCTTTCATCGACACCAGACTCGACTGATCTACAAAAACATGCCCCGCAATCTCTGAAGCCTTTCCTACAAAAGGAATTTTACGAAGTTCTTTCTTTTGCACCCATTTTATATCCTTTCCTATATATCCATAGATAAGAAAAATATCGAATGCACTTTGATGATTAGGTACAAATACATACGATTGATTTTTATCCAGTTTTTCAAGACCAGTCACCTTTATCCGACAAAGGGCCAACCTGCAAGCAAGTTTCGACCAATAGCGCGGAGGATGATTACCCCAGAATTTAGGATCACCTAGCATACAACCCAGCATTACTGTAACTGCGGTAACAATAGTCGCCAACAGAAAAATAGGCGCAAAAATAAATAATTGATATAAAAAGATAATTATCTTCCTCATGCTAGAAACATTCAGTTTGTTATACAAAAATACATCTTTTATCAAAATGTTTAGACTATGAGGCATTATTTTCAGAAATAGACAGAATATATAGCCCACAATGTGTTAAATTCACTCAAAGAAATATCCCATATATTATTATCAGAAAAAACACTATTATCTTTATACTTAAAACTAGTTTAACCATAGATTGTTATAAAAGAATAACAAAATATTTTATTTAACTCTAGGTACAACTAAGGCTCTTATTCTTACTATCTTTGTACATATAGAAAGCAATTACAAAAATGGACTTTAAATTAATATCTGATTACAAGCCAACCGGTGATCAACCCACAGCAATATCGGCCCTTGTAGAAGGACTTGAACAGGGCATATCAGCACAAACACTTCTAGGTGTAACCGGCTCGGGCAAAACCTTCACCGTAGCAAATGTAATTAAAGAAGTAAAACGACCTACTCTCGTTCTGTGTCACAACAAAACTTTAGCAGCTCAGCTATATAGTGAATTTAAAACATTTTTTCCCGAAAATGCAGTAGAATATTTCGTGTCTTACTATGATTATTATCAGCCTGAGGCATACATCCCATCTACTAATACATATATAGAAAAGGACTTATCGGTAAACGATGAAATAGAGAAGTTACGTCTTGCAACGACCACATCTCTTCTTTCGGGAAGACGCGACATAATAGTTGTATCGTCAGTTTCATGCCTTTATGGAATGGGTAATCCTGAAGACTTCGAAAATTCGACCATACAGATAAGTGTCGGTAAGAAAATCGGACGCGATAATTTTCTGCGTTCGTTAGTCGATGCCCTTTACTCAAGAAACGAGCATCAACCCGAAGCAGGAAATTTTAGGGTCAAAGGCGATACTGTCGACATCTTTCTGGCTTATGGTACAGCAATGGTTCGTGTTGTATTTTGGGGAGACGAAATAGAGAGTATCGAGAGTTTCGATCCCGACAATGGAGCACGTATAGAACGCTTCGACGAGTATATATTCTATCCTGCAAACTTATTTATAACTACCAAAGAACGCATACACAGAGCTATAGACGAGATTGCTATAGACCTTGGTCATCAGGTCGAATACTTCAATTCAATAGGTCAGCCCTTAGAAGCTAAACGCCTGTATGAACGAGTAACCTATGACTTAGAAATGATTCGTGAAATGGGGCATTGTTCAGGCATAGAAAACTACTCACGCTATTTTGATAACCGTAAAGCCGGAACACGACCTTTCTGTTTGCTTGATTTCTTTCCTAAAGATTTTTTATTGGTGATCGACGAAAGTCATGTAACGATACCTCAAGTGCGCGCCATGTACGGAGGAGACCACTCCCGTAAAGAAAATCTTGTAGAATATGGCTTTCGGCTGCCATCGGCGCTGGATAACCGTCCACTGAAATTTGAAGAGTTCGACGCCCTCGTTCCTCAAACGATATATGTAAGTGCAACTCCTGCCGATTATGAACTTATAAAAAGTGAAGGTGTAGTTGTAGAACAGCTAATACGCCCGACAGGACTGCTTGACCCTCCTATCGACGTTCGTCCGAGCCTAAATCAGATTGACGATTTGATGGAAGAAATACAGCTAAGAATAGAAAGGAATGAACGAACTCTGGTTACAACCCTGACCAAAAGAATGGCCGAAGAATTGACCAACTTCCTAAATGATAGTAGTATAAAATGCAGCTATATACATTCCGATGTCGATACCCTCGATAGGGTTACGATTATGGACGGACTACGTGCCGGAGAGTTTGATGTATTGGTAGGAGTCAACCTGCTACGAGAAGGTCTCGATTTGCCCGAAGTATCACTGGTTGCTATTCTGGATGCAGATAAAGAAGGATTCCTGCGTTCGCACCGCTCACTAACTCAGACTGTCGGGCGTGCTGCACGTAATGTCAACGGACGTGTTATATTTTATGCAGATAGAATAACCGATAGCATGCAAAAAACTATTGACGAAACAAATCGACGACGCGAAGTTCAGATGGCATATAATGAAGAACATGGTATAACACCTCAACAGATTACACGATCAAGGGTATCAGCATTTGCCAAAAGAGATGGAAAAGAGGGCGAAGTAAGACCATACGCCGAAGTTCAAACACTGACAATAGCTGCTGAAGACAAAGTACAATATCTGGATGCGAGTGATCTGAAGAAGTTGATTACCCAATTGAAAAACCAGATGAAGCTTGCAGCAAAAAAACTCGAATTCTTAGAAGCTGCTCAATATCGTGACCAGATAATCCGTTTGGAAGATTTATTGAAGAGCAAAAAATAATATTCTGAAAAAACTTTCAAAAATCTGTAACCAAATAGAACTGAGTATAGTCATATTTGCAGAAACAGATTATTAACAATAAAATTGAAACATTATGGCAGATATTTTAGGAGAATTAGTTCCTATCATTGCAATCATATGTGCAGTCGGACTACCAGTTAGCCTCGGCATGTATTTAGGATTGATAAGTATTCGAGCAAGATACAGGGAACGCATGGAATTAATAAAACAAGGTATTGTTCCACAAAACGCACCCAAGCCGACACCGAACAAATACAGAGCGCTCCGTAATGGCTTTTTATGTATTGGGGTTGCTCTAGGTTTGATCATCGGATTTGTAGTTACACAATGTGCGACTTATACCGAAGAAGCTGAAGCTTTAATTATCGGATCGTCAGTATTATTTTTCCTTGGAATAGCCTACGTACTTTTTTACTTTGCTACCAAGAATAACAAAGAAATCGACTCTGATATTGAATGATGAACGAAAAGCTACAAATACAAAGAATACTGAAGGGGGATACGTCCGCCTTCGGTCATTTTGTAGATACCTATCAGGATATGGCTATAACCATTGCTTATCGTGTCTGTGGAAACAAACAGGATGCAGAAGATATAGTGCAAAATGCCTTTGTTAAAGCTTTTCATAATTTACATACATTCCGTTCCGACAGCAAATTCTCTACATGGTTCTATCGCATCGTCTACAATACAGCAATCAGCGAGATAAAGGGCACTAATTTCAATACCGAATTTGTCGATTACATGCAAATGGAAACTGACAAATCATATTCTGATTGGGATACAATTGAGCAAATTGAAGAAAAAGAACGGAAAGCCAGTTTGAGTAAAGCAATGGATACACTGCCCAATGATGAGAGCCTCCTCCTTACTCTGTATTATCTTGATGAAAATTCGGTGAAAGATATTGTAAAGATAACAGGTCTGACCGAAGCAAATGTAAAAGTAAAACTCCATCGGGCACGAAAACGGCTTGGGGAAACAATAAATCAAATGGTACGGCAAGGAGAAATATAGTTGAATAAAACTTTTAAACAACGTACTTATTTATTACTTTAGCAATCACAATACTCAAAAGATGTTACAATTAGCAAGAAGTATAGCATTTTGAACATCTCACGATATTCAATACAACGGACATGAATGAAAACAATATAAACATGCAAGACGATAAATTAAAAGCACTTTTATCCGGAACAAAGATAAAAGCCAGCGACAATTTGAAGTTTAGGATCATGCAGCAAATCAATACAGAAAAAGCATTGTCGCGAAAGAAAGCAACTCAATCTCGACCTGTACTAAGCAATATGTTCACTGTATTCGGCATCATGTATGCAATCATTGCTGTTATTGGTTTTGGGATATACTCTTCTGCGGGAATGGAAGGTCTATCATCCACGTCTTTTTATATACCTGTAATACTGGTATCTTCCATCTGCGCAATGTATTGGACAATAACCAGCATCGACGACCGACGACAATCCAAGAAACACATAAAAGAAAATTAATGAAACAGACCTTACTACTAATTTTACTACTACCTTTCATTTATTCGTGTAATCAAAAGCCAAAGACCGTTGCTGAAATCGGAGGAACAATTATAGACTGCAAGTTCAGCGACATGGCTCTCAACAACGAAACGCCTCAACAGATCACGTCGATATTGCAAGAGCGACTTCGCCACCTGGATGGTGCAACTACGCCCACTGTCAGTTACAACGAGTCAGATTCGCTATTCCATATTGAAATACCGGGACTTCCTTATTTAAGTGCTGAAATGCTCCTTGCTCATGGGCGAATGAATATTAGTGAGATATGTCTACTGGAAGATCTGACTAAATTGCAGAATGCAGCCAATTCGAAATGTATCGATTCATTGTTAAGCTATTACAATTACACTCGTGATGATTTCAGACTCGGCTATATGCACACAGCTATATTGACCGATGTTTCTGTATTTAACATCCACCATGTGGATAGCATTATAGAAGTTCTTAATATAAAATCTATTTTACCCGATAATATCGTTTTCAAATGGGGAATGGCTTATGAAAAAAGAGCCAACCTCTATATTGTGAAAAGCTCTTCGGGAAGTATCGACTTAAATAGAACTCATAAATCGAGTAAAATTGAAAATTCAGATTCCGGATATCCCGGGGCAGCCTTATCAATCTCACTGAACGAGGCTGGTGCGAGAAAATTTGAAACTCTTACAGAACTTAATATTGGACAGCCTCTAGCAATCACGGTTGATGATTTTGTTCTATCGGCTCCCACCGTTAGCAGTAAAATTGAAGGGGGATCACTTAGCATTTCAGGAGCTTTCGATCACAATCAGATAGCAGTCTTTCACGCATTACTCAACGGAGGTGTTATAGCAAGCCAAGCAAAAATTGCATCTGTAGATTATGTTGAACGTAAAAAAGAAAAATGGTTTTAAATTAAATACAAAACAACCATATATCAAAATACATAAAAGCCGGTAAAGGATTCTTTACCGGCTTTTATTTTATCTTAAACTGCAATGCAGCAGATTGATGTTTATTACATCATACCGCCCATTCCACCGCCACCCATAGGAGGCATAGGAGGCATTGAGTTGTCTTCTTTCTTATCTGCGATGATACACTCTGTAGTTAAGAACATACCTGCAATTGAAGCAGCATTCTCTAAAGCTACACGAGTCACCTTAGTAGGGTCAATAACACCCGCAGCGTTCAGGTTTTCATATACATCTGTACGGGCATTGTAACCGAAGTCACCTTTACCTTCACGTACTTTTTGTACCACAACAGCACCTTCTTTTGCAGAGTTAGCTACAATTTGGCGAAGAGGTTCTTCGATAGCGCGTTTTACTATTTCGATACCTGTAGTCTCGTCATCACTTGCACCCTTAAGGTTTTCAAGCACTTCGATAGCACGGATATATGCTGTACCACCACCAGGAACAGTTCCTTCTTCGATGGCAGCGCGAGTAGCAGAAAGAGCATCGTCTACACGATCTTTCTTCTCTTTCATTTCCACTTCAGAAGCAGCACCAACGTAAAGAACAGCAACACCACCCGACAATTTAGCCAGACGCTCTTGAAGTTTTTCACGATCGTAGTCAGAAGTTGTTTTCTCTATTTGAGTTTTGATTTGACCTACACGATTAGCAATTGCAGCTTTATCGCCTGCACCATTTACAATCGTAGTAGCATCTTTGTTGATAGTTACTTTGTCAGCAGTACCAAGCATATCGATAGTTGCAGCCTCTAGTTTGATACCTTTTTCTTCTGAGATTACGATACCACCTGTAAGGATAGCAATGTCTTCCAACATTTCTTTACGACGATCGCCAAATCCCGGAGCTTTTACAGCAGCTATTTTCAAGCCTGCACGCAAACGGTTTACTACCAATGTAGTTAATGCTTCAGAATCGATATCTTCGGCAATGATAAGTAATGCACGACCCGATTTAAGAGCAGCTTCAAGAATTGGAAGAATATCTTTCAAGACTGAAATCTTCTTGTCATAAATCAAGATATAAGGATTCTCAAGGTCAGCTTCCATTTTTTCTGTGTCAGTCACAAAATATGGAGAGATATACCCTCTGTCGAATTGCATACCTTCTACTACGTCAACATAAGTTTCAGTACCTTTAGCTTCTTCCACAGTGATAACACCTTCAGTGTTAACTTTACCCATAGCTTCAGCAATCAGTTTACCGATAGTCTCATCGCCATTAGACGATATTTTCGCAACGTTCTCGATTTTGCCAAGATCATCGCCAATAGCTACAGATTGAGCTTTAAGACTCTCTACAACTTTAGCAACTGCTTTGTCAATACCACGTTTCAATTCCATTGGGTTAGCACCCGCTGTCACATTTTTAAGACCTACACTTATAATCGATTGTGCAAGGACAGTAGCAGTTGTAGTTCCATCACCTGCATCATCATTAGTTTTAGAAGCAACCTCTTTAACTAATTGAGCGCCCATGTTTTGGAAAGGGCATTCCAATTCTATTTCTTTAGCTACCGATACACCATCTTTAGTGATAGCAGGAGCTCCGAATTTTTTCTCGATAATTACATTGCGACCTTTAGGTCCAAGTGTTACTTTCACTGCATTTGCCAATGCGTCAACACCCTTTTTAAGTTCATCGCGGGCATCTATATTAAATAGAATTTCTTTAGCCATAATTCTTATATTTTTATTAGATTATTAAATTAATTTTAGACAGTTCTTAGATAATTGCAAGAATATCCGATTGACGCATAATAAGATAAACTTCGCCATCAAGATCGATTTCAGTTCCTGCATATTTGCCGTAAAGAACCTGATCTTTAGGTTTTACAATCATTTCTTCATCCTTTGTGCCATTACCAACAGCTACAACTTCACCTTTCAATGGTTTCTCTTTTGCTGTATCAGGAATGATGATACCGCCAACAGTTTTTTCTTCTGCAGCAGCAGGTTTAACAAGTACTCTGTCTGCTAATGGTTTAATACTCATAATACTTTAATGTTTTTATAGGTTATTATTTTTATATATTGATAAATTATTTTCACAAAAGCATAAGCGAAATACGTGCCAAACATTAATTCTGACAAAAATGCATATCAGATGCAAAACAATGTGACAGTCTGTCTTTTTATAGTGACAGCCGAATAAAATGAGGCTAAAGATAATTAAATAATAGCGGATATTGATTCCTGATAAAGTCAGTTTTAAATACTTTACTTATATTTGTAGCTATTTAATTAATATTTATCATATTATACTTTTCTAAATGAAAAAAATCACTCTTCTCCTATCTATCATTGCAATAGTATTTTCGTCGTGTAAAGACAAAAATGCATATACCATCAATGGTAATTTCAATGCGACAAATCTCGATGGCAAAATAGTTTATCTACAAGCAATGGACGATTTCAGCCAAATGGAACCAACTGTTCTGGATTCGGCAACAGTCAAAGACGGAAAATTCCATTTTGAAGGAATTGCCGGCGAAAAACCTGCTATCAGATTTATATCGTTAGGTAAATTAGCAGAAATGGAGACTCCTGACCCAAATCAAGCAACAGTAGCGACTTTTGTACTTGAACCGGGAACTATAGACATATTGTTAGACAAAGCAACTCTCGAAATAAAAGGTACACCTCGTAACGATGCTTTCAATAAAGTACATGCTCTTTCGAACCAGATGGTAGCATTATACAAAGAAGTTTCTGACGCAGGCGGAGTAGCAGGAGTTCCTCTTGACTCTAACGGATTGGATGCAAAAGCCAGAATGGAAAAAATAATGAAAGATATGCAAGATGTAAACTATCAGTTTACAAAAGAAAACATGAATAATCCTGTAGGAGAATTTATTTTCATGTCATCTGCAAGATCATTTGAAGAAGATCAAATTAAAGAACTTATTTCTCTTAGCGACAGCTCATTCCAAAACAAACCGGAAATAAAAGATCTGTTAGGCATGTTCGAAATGCAATCTCAACGCAATGCTGATGTTTTGAACCAACCGTATAAAGATGTACAGTTAACAGACCAAAATGGAAAATCTGTAGCTTTATCTACTTATGTAGGAAAAGGAAAAGTTGTATTTCTTGATTTCTGGGCATCATGGTGTGGTCCGTGCATGCAGGAAGTACCTCATTTAGTACAAGCGTATGCTAAATACAAAAGCAAAGGATTCGAAATTGTTGGTATTTCTCTTGATGAAGACAAGGCGGCATGGACAAATGCTGTTAAGACAAACAATATGTCTTGGACACAATTAATCGATGCAGATAAATCGGCAGCAGAAACTTATGGAATAAGTGCGATTCCTTATACACTTCTAGTTGATGGAAACGGTACTATAATAGCTATGAACCTAAGAGGTGACGACTTAGATAAAAAACTAGCCGAACTTTTGAAGTAATTTGACTGTTAATACATAGATTAATAAGCACAAAGTTATAAACATATGAAAAAGTTATTATTATTTTCTGCAGTTGCGATCTTAATGTCATCGTGTGTAGAGAAAAAGGAATTTACCATCAATGGTAATATGGGTGATGATGAATTTGAAGGTCAACAAGTATACTTACAAGAAATAGGCGCTGATTGGAAAGAAAAAATCAATATTGATACTGCCCTTATCGAAAACGGAGCGTTTACATTCAAAGGCGTTGCCAAAGAGTCTAATGTTGTCCGCTTTATTGTTTTAGCCGAGGCTGATGCAAGACGTAAAGTGCCTGCAACAGTTATAATTGAACCGGGAACTATTCAACTATCATTCGATAGTATTCCTACTGTAAAAGGAACACCGGCAAACGACAGCTATCAGGCTTTTGCTTCTAAAGCAAATACTATTAGCCAAGAACAAAAAGCCATATACGAGAAAAGCAAGCAAGATACTGCTAACGTAGCACTTCAGGCTGATCTAGAAAAACAGTATGAAGCGAAAGATGCCGAAATGAAGACAATTCTTTACGATTATGTAAAGGCTAACATTCAAACACAAGTAGGTACATACTTCTTTGCAACAAGAGCTTATCAATTCAGTTTGGATCAACTTAAAGAGCTATTACCATTAGTTAGCTCTGAGTTCAAAACAAATGAAAGAATACTAAGCATGGAAAAGCGTGCACAGGCTCTTGAGGCTACCCAAGTAGGCAATTCGTTTGTAGATATAAAAGGAAATGCTCCTGACGGAAAAGAAGTAGCTTTATCCGACTATGCCGGCAAAGGCAAGTATGTACTTGTAGATTTCTGGGCATCATGGTGTCCTCCTTGCCGTCGAGATATGCCGATATTGGTAGAAGCATATAAGAAATACAACAGTAAAGGTTTAGAAATAGTAGGCGTATCGATAGATCATGACAAAGCAGCTTGGGAAAAAGGCATCAAAGACTTGAACATTACATGGCCACAAATGTCTGATCTTAAAGGTTGGAAAAGCGACTTATCTAATGCATATGGTGTAGCATCGATACCTCACACTGTATTATTAGACAAGGAAGGCAAAATCATTGCTAAAGACCTTCATGGCAAACAAGTAATGGACAAGCTGGACGAATTGTTTAAATAAAGTAAGTCGGTTTACAAAAACGTAACGAATGAAGAAATTCGCACTTATAATGATATCCCTGCTTATTGCAGGGAATATCTTTTCACAGAACAGGGAGTTTACCTTAAACGGTAAGCTCCCAAATTCGCTTAAAGATGGCTGGTCTGTATATTTGTATAGCCTGTCTGAGCAAGACATGTCCCCTATATTATTGGACAGCACAAAAGTCGAGACTGGTCAATTCTCAATCAAAAATACGATAGACAATAGTCAAGAGCTTAAGATCGTAAGGCTTGTCGATCCTACTGGTGAGAAAGATGTGGTAAATCATCTAATTATTGAACCCGGTACGATTGATCTGTTGTATATTGACGATACTTTTATCGTAAAAAACTCTCCTGCGAATGAAAACTATGCAGCCTTCAAAGAAAGTTTAGATACTATATCTTACAAAATGAAGCAAATCAATCAAGCCATGCAAGCTCCGGGTGCTACACCAAGCCTTGCACAAGATTTTGATTCGTTAGCCGATCAGTTTCAAAAGGAGACTTTCAACTATATATATAAAAATATAGACAACAAAGTAGGTGAGATCTTTTTTCTCTCGTATGGCAGTTACCTCCGTCCCGAACAAATTAAGGAATTATACGATTCGGTAAGACCTGCATTCCAAAACACAAAGATGGTGAAATATCTGATGGACACCTATGTAAACACGAAAGAAGATGTGGTGATAGGCAGTAAATTTATAGACGTAGAGCTATCAACTCCTACCGGAAATAAAGCCATGATGAGTGATTATGTAGGTAAAGGAAAAGTGGTACTGATAGATTTTTGGGCTTCGTGGTGTGGACCATGCATCAAAGAAATGCCACAGATTGTTGGCTTATACAACAGATTCAAAGACCAGAATTTTGAGATAGTCGGTGTATCTCTCGACGATCATAAGGGTCGCTGGACAACAGCTATCGACAGGATGAACATGACATGGATTCAGCTATCCGATTTTGGTGGATGGGACAGTGTTGCAGCACGCCTCTACGGAGTATCGCAAATCCCTCAAAGTTTCTTGGTAGACAAAGATGGAACAGTAGTTGCACACGACTTGCATGGAAATGAACTAATCAGAAAAATAGAAAGTTTACTGAAAGAAGAATAAGTTTACTTATTCTTCTTTTCTTCCTCCTCTTGTTCTTCCTTATATGCGCGTGGAAGAACGATAGAACAATATAGTGTAAGAAGCGATGCTATAAGAAGTATCACTACCCACTCGCTCATATTCACAAACATAAGATAAGCAGATACAGCCATCAACAACACTGCAAACACCTGAATGTTGAAAAGGCGCTTTCCCCGGATACTCTTCCCCGGATAAGGTGTTGTAAACACAGATGCAGCAAAGCCTGCAACGCCAATTATCATGGCATACCTACCAACAGTAAGATCGAAATTGTAAGCAATAGCCGACAATAGGATAAGAATAGCTGATACTTGGAAAAATATATTTTTTGCTTTCGGGTTTAATTTCATTAGGTAGGAGTATAAATAATCTTACTTATTCGATGATAAAGATATCTTCATCGGGTCTTTTCATCAAATAATTTTCGCGGGCAAATTTCTCAATATGCTCTCTGTCGTCCTGAAGTTGTTCTAATTTTTCTCTATCCTGAACTGCTTGTTCACGATAATACTCTATCTGACCATTCAATTCCATAATTTTAGCATCATGACTCAATCGCGAAAAGATACTGCTATCGCTAATGAAAAAGCCAAAAATAATAACTACCAAAATTACAATCAATTGCACTTTAGTATATCGGGTAGTCAGATAATTGAATATCAGTCTGAAAAATTTCATCTATAGAATTAAATTTTAGTAGAACTCACCACACAAAGATATATATTTGTAATAATATTCAGACACAATGACGACAAAAGATGATGTTATAAAAAAATATAAGAACTATTTATTGCTGGAAAGGTCATTATCTCCCAATTCTATCGATGCATACATGACCGATCTTAGTAAATTGTCGGGTTTTCTCCAAAATGAAGAATTGAAGATAGAAGACGTAAAGCTCGATCATTTACAGCAATTTATAGCACAACTCTATGATCTTGGTATCAATGCACGCTCCGTTGCACGCATTATATCGGGCACAAAGTCGTTCTTCAACTTCCTTGTTTTGGATGGTTACATACAAGCAGACCCTACCGAACTTCTGGAAACTCCTAAAATAGGATTGAAACTGCCTACTGTACTTTCTCTCGAAGAAATAGACAACCTATTATCCATTATTGATTTGTCTACAAAAGAGGGACAGCGCAACAGGGCTATAATCGAAACCCTCTATGGCTGTGGACTGCGCATATCGGAATTGACAAATCTCCGGTTCTCCGACTTATTTTTTGAAGAAGGCTTTATAAAAGTAGAAGGAAAAGGCAGCAAACAGCGATTAGTTCCTATATCGCATACTGCGGTCAACGAAATAAAGAAATATCTCTATTACCGCAATGAGATGACCATCAAGAAAGGATTCGAGAACGTATTATTCCTAAGCAACAGAGGCACAATGATATCGCGTATCATGGTTTTCCACTTCATTAAACAATATGCAGAAGAGGCCGGAATAAAAAAGACAATCAGCCCGCATACATTTCGCCATTCTTTTGCCACGCATCTGCTCGAAGGTGGTGCCAATATCCGTGCTATCCAATTGATGCTGGGACACGAAAAGATAACTACCACCGAAATCTATACCCACATGGATAGAGAATATCTACGACAGGAGATAATAGAACATCATCCACGCAATAAAAAATAAGCGATTGTTATCCAAGTTTTAATATGGAAATCATATCTTTGTTTTCACCTAAAGGTCATAAGCCTTCCCATTACTTTGACTGCATGAGAGTCAAGGTATGCTACATCACTAAAATTTAATATTAAAAATTAATCATACATTTAAATTAATACGCACCTATGAAAAAAAGATTTTTTACTGTCGCAGCTATTATAGCAATCGCTAGTACTATTATGTTTTCATCTTGCATCGGGTCATTCGGGTTATCTAAAAAGTTATTATCATGGAATCAAACACTTGACAATAAATTTGTCAATCAAATAGTATTCTTTGCATTATGGATCGTTCCTGTATATGAAGTTTCTATACTGGCAGATGTTCTCGTAATCAATTCTATCGAGTTCTGGTCGGGCGACAATCCGATAGAAGCAGGTATTGTAAAACAAGTACAAGGGGAGAACGGAATCTATACGGTAGAAACTTTAGAAAATGGATATCGCATCGAGAATCAAGAGGGTCAGGAAATGAATCTGGTGTACGACAAGGAGTCTAATACATGGAGTGTTGTAGCAAATGGAAATTCTGCAAAACTGATAAAAATTGAAGATGGTGGTAATGCTATAGTTTATCTACCTAATGGTGGTGAAAAATCGGTACAGCTTTCTAACGAAGGTGTTTTAGCTTTCCGCGAATCGATCGAAAATTCAACATATTACGCAGCAAAATAAGCAAATCGATTATTTAGTTGTATAAAAAGATGGGTGTTTGAAAAATTACTTTTCAAACACTCACTTTTTGCTGTTTACAGCACCCATAACAAATGCTATTTATTTTTCATTTGACGTGAATAGCCTGATACCATGCGAGCCTCTTATAAGCTGCATTCAGAAAAGAGAACTGTTCTTGTTCGACATAAACTGTCAGCCCAGAATATTTCTCTATTGCAAATCCGCTATATCCTAACATAAAATGGGGTGTAGCCGATTTCCACACAACACATTTATCTATCAGAGCTTTAAATTCCTCGCGTTGCGTATCACTAGCAATAAAAGATGCATAATATTGCTCAAAATCGAAAAACAGATGATAGCCGTAACGGTCGAAATATTGAATATCGCCTACGTTTATTTCTTTATTCAAATCGCAATTTTGACTCACAAAATCCGACAGATCACCCAGTGCAGAAGTCTTTATAATGGAGAAGGTAGCCGAACACTCCCATCCTGTTTTGGTATTGAAATACTCGAATGAAGTCTGAGCAAATCCTTTCAGATCACCATCAAAGAGTTTATTGATAATTTGCGGATAAACTTCAGTAAAGCCGGGTGACAATATTTCTGCCGAAGAAGCCAGAATATAATCAGTCTTGTCTTTGAGTTCATAAGCGACTTCTATACCTGCCATAAAGCAGGCTTCAAACACAATGTAATCAAATGTACCATCGGGGATGGCATTTGCAAAATCAGTCATATCCATTTCTGATATACCATCCATCAAAACCGATTTATTCGCAGCCTGGGGGTTGGTTAATGTGCCTGGCGGCAACCAACCCGAGGCATGCGAGAACACAAGTAAACCGTAAGGTGAATAAGGGTAAAGGTTTTTAACTTCGCCAATCACGCGGGCGAGAGTTTCTTTGTAAGCAGAATCTTCTTCCATATATAGATTTACGGTCTTTAGTACATTCTTTCCATTTTGATTTACAATCACCATAAGCAATGGTTTAGCATCCGAAGCATCGCTATATATTAATAGCTTATTATCATTTTCTGCTTTCCAACCCGAGCGGATGGACTCTATTTTTTGGTAAGTCTCGTCCGAGAGGCTATTGTCACCACCAATATATACCAACAAGACATGCTGCGCCATAGACAGATCCTCTCCTCCATCTTTACTGCAAGAGAATAACAGAATACACAAGAGCATCAGCAATAATCCTATCTTATTGAAACCATCCATCAGTATCATTTTTTAATTTCTTTTTAAATTTTCATCTCTTCCCCCTTCCGCTGAAACGGAAGGGATCAGAAATTCTTCGGAGGAGTTCATATAATCACTACGTTAACAACCCCATCATCTTAACAAAACTTTAAAAACTACACATACAAGCTCGCTAGCCTAGTATGTTTATCGTGTGTTTCTCTTTTGAACACTTAATGTTTGAGAAACTTAAATTCTTCCATCTCGTAAGGTTCATTGACAATACCCTTCTCGTCAATATAATACAGGCTCGGTGTTGCAGCCACACCCCAATGCTTGAAATCGGGGCTACTGAATCCCTGTAAATCGCATAGTTTATCCGTCCATGGACACTGCGAGGCAAAGCTTTCAAAGACTTTCCTGTCTGTATCGGACGATAGGCTGATAACCCTAATCTGTTTGTCTTGCAACAGGTTGAAATGTTTTTTTACGGCTTCCAACAGATTAACACAATTGGGGCAGTCGCTCTCGTAAAAGATCACCAAAGCAGGGTAAAGATCAATATCCAATCCTGTTATAGCAGGTGCTTTGTTTCCGGTAAGCCGTGTCTGAATAAGCAAGCGGTTGGCTATCTCGCTGTATTCGTTAGGAGAAACATCTATCCCATATGGGTAGGCAGCAATACTTGCCGCTGCTTTTTCGTTACCTTCTGCTACCAGACAGTCCGCAAGTGCGCGTATCAAAGGTTTCAGCCTTTGAGGATAATTTTCCGCCACACGCACGATCAATTTCTTAGAAGCATCGGTGAGAGCGGTGGTATAGCTATCGCCCGAAAATTCCTCTTTATAGCTACCGCTCCAAGCATGGAGATAACTAGCCCATAGTGGCGAGGCGTACAGGCTATCAAAGTCAAGAGAGTCGCACACATAAGTTCTTTCCACTGCCTTTTGTTGGGATGTACCCGAAACCAGTAGTTCGTAACGCTTGTCAAGTGCTGACTGTCTATTCTCCAAACAGCTGACCAATAACAATGGCATCAGAATGAAAAAAATGATTTTGCATATGTATTTATCTCCTTTTGGCATACTATTTTGTTTAGATATTATATTTTAATCTATTCGTCGCAATTTTAGGCTCATTAATTCCTCACACAACGCACAGAGATAGTATAGTTGTAGTAGTTAGTAGCAGGGTCTGACATACCGGTATTACTGGCTGTAAAGGCTCTATTTGCTGTAGAAGTCCACCAATATCCAGCCAAACCCCAATTGAACCACATACCATTCGCAGGATAACTTGGGTTATAATTTCCTGCAAAAGGATTTCCTTCATTTTTTACCCACCATTTGGCAGAGGGAGGTATAGGTGTAGCATTTACTATATTTATCAGTTCAGTAACATCGGCATCCTCCGGCAGTCTCCAGCCTGCCGGACAAGCACTCGGAGCTTCTAGATAAGAAGTATAATAGTAACCGTTTACTCTTTTTGAATTGCCGTCGTATGCTTTAAGACTCGTCGTACCCTCAATAGAGTTCTCTACCATCCAGCATTTATCACCATATTGATGGGTCAGGTATTCGTTATTCCCGATCTTCATTTTTACGGCATTTCCATTCGATCCGCAAACCTTTCCTGTTATTTGTAACCTCGTGTCGCCCATTTTACCCGTAGGATCGTATAGGATAATATAAAACGTGCGGTCGTTATCAACCGTACTAGTACTGTTTTTCAGGCTAAATTTCAAGGGATATCCTGTGGCTTCGTTATTACCACCATACTGGGTCATATCCAGCGGATTAAGAAGAATTCCGGTATCACCGATTACTTCCCTGATAGCCCACGAAGTGTTGGTTTTGATTGTAATGGTATTTTCCTGTCCGTTTAGTCCGTAATATATCTGATTGTCGTGGTTTAAATTGACAGCACCCTGAGCGAAGCTGACAGATTTACTTATGCTATTAGTACCTCTCGTTATGGTAAATGTAACTGTCGAGCTTTTTAAGGATGTACTGCCCAATGAAGGAGTGATTGTATATTGCTTAGAGCCTCCGGTAATATCGTCAGCACTCATACCACTGCCACTACCGAAATCAAATGGGGTGCTTCCATGCTCAATGGTAACATTAACGGGCAGAGATGTAGGTAGCCAGTTTATATTTATGATTTTCTCAATGGGATTCGATATACTGAATGCTAACGAGCTACCTATCTCGTTTCCTTCGTTATCGGTTATTTTCAGATCGAGAAAACTGCCATACTCGTTTGTTTGCGTTACTTGTACCGGATAACTGATGCGTCCTGCCGTAAGCCATATCGTAGCTTTACGTTGCATGCTACCCGTGTTTTCGCCGAATTGAAGAAATACTTTTTGGGTAGTTCCGGCAGCACCAGTATTGGTTGATAGTGTCAGCCAATCGGTCTCTGTAATACCATCGGCTCCAACAATTTTATCTACCTTCCAGCCTGTAGGATAATTGGTCTCTACAAGCAATGCGTTGAAATCCGGCTCATCACCCGTAGTGCTTGCATCCCGTGCAAAAGTGAATTCTTTTTTATTTACACTCAAATAATACTGCCCATCAGTAGCGACATTCTCCAAGAAGCTTTCATTCCAGGCTGTTACATCAGCCGTCATGTTAACCGGACGTGATAAAAATGCTTCGTCAGGTGTCTGATATCCTGAACCACCTACCGAAGTTATATTTACTTTGTATCTATAGTTGCGAAGGATGTCAAGCCTCGATGTATTGGGCGTGGAAGAACTGCGGTCGTAGAAATCGATGCGATAGTATGTTTCGGATGTCGAACCGTTATAGTATCCGCCTACTACGATACAGAACATATTATTGTCATTACTCTGGCTTTTGTTATCGTATTCGCTGGCATATATCTCACGGATAAAGCCAATGCCGGCTTGTGCATGCTCATATTTAATAACGGAATTAAGTGAGATACCATCCGAAATACTGGGTAACACCACTCCTCCGCCTGAAACAGCACCCATCGGTGCAGCAAGCCCTTCTGACTTACTGTTATAGACAGCTACACTTTTAATATTGAATGTACTGCCTAATCCCAACGGTACATCATCCGTCGTTGAAAAATTGAGCCCCACATCGATACGTGCCACACTACGCAGCAAACTGATAAGACCTAACGATTGATTATTAGTGTTAGCTGTTATTGTATAGGTTGTGCCAGTCTCGCCCCACATAGGAAGATAAATTCTGTCCGGTTCGTCTGTTTTCCATTCCGCACTAGTAAAACGGATCATATCCAGAACTTCCGCCTTTGTCTTGTTTGTCGTAAAGCTTCCTTTGACAGCATCTATTTCATTCCTGAGATTAGCCAGCAAGACAACACGGTGCTTTTCGCTCCCATCACTTTTCTTTAACAGAACTTTAAAACTTTTGCTGGTAGACCCTGCTGCATTATTTATATCAGTAGCATGGGTTGCATAAAGGAATGTTTCGGGATCTGAATTGTTGTCTTTAAAAACAAGAACATCGATCGTCTCTAATTCATATTCGTCTGTTTCATCAAGTGCATAGGTGGCAGGCGTAGCAATACCGGGTACCCTGACAGTGAGGTTGAGTTCCATCTTGTCTCCTCTGTCTATCGCTCCTGAATCATTATCCACTATGTCTTCGTTGGTACATCTGCCAAAAAGGGATGCCAATAAAAATAGAATTAATAATTGTTGATAAAATTTCATTGCCTTGGATTTTATACGATGTTTTTTTATTCTTTCATATTATGCTGTCTGCTATAAGGGAACTTACATTCCCGAAGGACTATTTATTACCTGCCAGTTATTTATACTGATTAATGCAAAACTATTTGTTCCGTTTTCATTGCTCACACGGTAATGGAAGGTGTAGTCATCCAGACGATCCAGATCCTCCTGCGTATTTATGGGCAGGTTTTGCAGAATACGCTGTGTAAGCGATTCTTCATATAGTACCTCACCTGAGGCGTTTTTTAAAGTGATCTGCATATTGCCTTCTTTGAAAAAGCGCATAACCGTAAAATCTGTTTGTTGCGCTTGATCGTGAGTCATAGTACAGGCCGATATATGTTGTAGCTTGGCATTACCAGCTAACGAGTTATCATAATTATAATCACCATTAAAACCATCTAACTGGACGGTATAGGGTTCTTTAATATTTTTTGTCCCGCCTGTTGCCGGATCATCTTCTATAATGATATGTATATCATTTGTATTTTTTATCAGTGAAATTGTCTGTATGCCGTTATCTGTTGCCCGGATTTTGGCAAGACCATGAAAGAGTGAATATTTACCGGAGGTAACAAGCCTCTGATGGTCGGTAATAATGGAAACCTGCATATCGGCAAGCATGGAAGTATAAGTATTATTGAAGCGCAAAGCATCCATATTACCCCAAATAACAATAGTATAATTGCCCACAGGCAGAAAAGAGAGTGAATAACTGTTACCAATATCAAGATCGGCAGATAATATATGTTTCGCAACAAAAAAGTTGTTGTCTTCGTCGTATATAAACAGATCTAATGTTTCCACCTGATCGGCGAAAAGGTCTTTATAAGCAGTATTATGCGTATAGACGAATGAAAGACTTAGACCTAAACCCGTTGGGCAGTCGTCGTAATCTTTGTCTATGCATCCCCAAAACAGGAAGATCAATATCAGACTCAGCAATGCTTTTCTTGTAGTGGTTGAAAACGGATATCTCATTTTATTGCTGTTATTATTCATTTTTGTAGCTTCAGAAGCTTATTGAAAAAGGAATACCCATCGAGGTTACCCTATATAGGTATTCCTTTTGTCTCTTACTAAATTGTCTATCTATACCTAGTATTCACGCCAACTGTCATATAAGTGGAGTATTTCCTTAGATACCTCCGCTTTGTTCGATAACCGACCAAGGCATTACATCGATAGTGGCATGGATATTGGTTTCGGATGCAAGTGGATTTTCAGGTTTCGGATCTGTTGGAACTGTAGGTTCATTACCACCGCCTTCGGCACTTCCACCTACACCGCTAACTGAGGTTATTGTCACTTTGAAGTAGGTATTACGCTTTACAGTATGTTTGGCTATCACTGTACTTTCTTCGTTATCAGCTAAATATAAGCGGTAGTAGCATACGCCTTCGGTGTATTTAACAACAATGTCTCCGCTTTCGACCAGTTGGTCTATTAGAGGATAGGGGTTTTCGTTAAAAAACTTCTCATTCCAACTATTATCTTCAGCAGACCATATACGGTAGAAAGTTTTGTCTGCAGCTGGTGTACTAATTACTTCGTTTCTATTATATACTACTTTTGGTTCATACACGCCTTTTACAGAAATATAAGTTGCATTTCCTTCTTTGGGTATTTCATTGCTGTTCTCCATCGCATAAGAAGGCTCGCTCTTGTCTGTTCTTAAATATTCAAGGTTATTGAAATAGCTGGTAGTGATAACATTTTCTGCGGAGTAAAATGGAGCCCATAGCTGTATTCCTTCAAACTTAGGCACTATATACATCTGCTTAGGATTATTGTGTATCTTATACTTAACCGCAGTAAGAACACCTCCCGAAGGATCTGTATTTGCATCTGGCTCCATATACACATTCACCTTGGCAACAGCACGTCCTACTTCTATTTTGAAGTTGTTTTCATTGCCTTCTGTTTCCGCCTCTCCCACTGAGGCAGAAATAAGTATCTTACTGATTGGTGTGCCAACACTGGTCATTAAGAAATCATCATCAGTAGTTAATTCATCTATCGCTGCTATGTCTATTACGTCCTTCTTTACGTCATTAAGAGATATAGCACCTTTTTTATAGGTCGAAACTATATCTGTAATAGCGGCTGTTTCATTAACAATGGCATAAAAATAATGAGTACCCGTTGTTGTAGTAATCGTTTTAGAAGCATATACATCTATATCTAAAGATACAGCCTGCTCGAATGACTGCTTGGCGTCGAATATCAATAAAATGGCAGTATTGATATTCTTTTCATTCGGATCAGCCTGCTCCGTTCCTGTCGGTGCATATGTGACCGGTTGGGACTGTGTCAGGGTAATTTTAGCAGTAGTAGCCACTCCGTTGGACACTATGCTGCCACCTCCTGTATCCACATTCTCATCGTTATTGCAACTGGCAAAACTTATTAGCATCGTTGTTGCAATCATTAAAAAATAGATACTTTTTTTCATTTTGTTTAAATTAAAATTGTTTGTAATTAATTTTTCGTTTCTCATTAATTGATTCATTTTTTATTTTGAGTTTACTTAATTATTTTGTGGATGTTTTTTGTAACGCTCCATGCGCTTATTATCCTGCTCTTTCTTTTCCACTTCTGTGAGGTTGTATACAGCTTCGGCATATCCGGCTTTTTTCGCCTTTTTGAAATAGTCCCTAGCCATATCAAGCTCATTGCGATAGAGGTAAATGACACCGAGATTGTTCCATGCCTGCGGCATATCCGCATATCTTTCGAGATGGCGTGCTGCAGTGGACAGTTCACCTATTTCAATCATCAGCGCCGCGGCATTAAGCGTGGCTAGAGAATCTTGAGGAAATTGTTTTGGAATAATATCAAGTAGAATATCCCGATATTCCTTACTTTCTTTACCATAGCTTTGTGCAACAGAATATAATTCGCGGTGGCTAAGTAGTTCGTTTCTCTTGCCAATCATTTTTTTTACCTCTTCTATGGAATACTCCCTAACTTTATAGTTGATCTGGTATTCTACACGGCGAAGCTGGGGAAACAGATCTTTGAGCATGATTCGATAAGGAGTACCTCCACCTAATTTCATCAGTTTGCCTTCACGCCCATCAAAAATATCCGTGTCGTCAATAATAGATAGAATTTCTTCTTTATGAATAATATCACCGCTCTGCACCAGTATTTTCAGCCCGTCCCAATCCTCGGCTATCCACTTTACGCTGATCTGTTCAGTGTTGAGATTCAGATTATAATTGTTTAGAATATAGTCTTTGAATGCAAAAGCCCTTTCTTTGGAGAGTCGTTCGTTGGTTTCATACCTACCATCGGGTGAAGCGTAGCCTTCGATAAACAATCCGATGATATGTATATCCGCATTACTTATCAGTTCGCTGAAAGCATCTTTTATCTTCAATAATTCAATAGGGTTACGACGGAAATCGGGCAGAATAACCGAGCGTCCTAATTGAAAATCTAAAAAAGCCTGTCCCTGTTTATTGCGGAATTTATTCTCGACTGCAGGTTCGATAAAGCTTACTTTAGGTTGTACTTGATAAGGAGTTCGTACTGCCAATTGTACACGCTGTGCCAACACAAAAGTGTTGAGTGTCCTCTCGTCCTTATAACCTGCAATCTCCTGACGCATTACCAATACCGCTTTATCCATCCATATACTGTAAGGCATGCTGAGTTTGTAATGCAGGATAGTATCGGTTTCTGCATTAAGGTGGTCAATAATCATATAGGGCTCTTGATTGTTACTTTTCGCTTCGCTACCTTTAAGACTTTTCCAACGAGAAAACATATTTCGCTTATTGCTGCCTTGAACTAATACACTAGGAAAAGTTTGTCTATCGCTACTGCCATATAATTCGGGTATCAGCCGAATGGCTGCATAATCTTTTACGGCATGCTGCTGTATATGAATATCAAAACTGATATGCAGGCTGTCATTTTCTTCTTTGAGCACATTGCTTTTGAAGAATATATTTCCCTGATAGTCTTGTGCCCAACTATTTAAGGCGAAGAGCAAGAGTAGGTATAATAAGCTGCACTGTTTCATATATTGATATATTTTGAGTCGTCAACCTTCTTTTCCGAAATGATTACCATTGATTATGAGGAGGAAACGAATGCTTTGTTTGTTATTTTATATAATAAATAAGTGATATACCTGCTTTTGTTGGTCCAATGTAATGCTGGTAATTATTTCTCAAGCCTTTACCATCAGAACAGGTACTACAATCCTGATTGACATTGTCCAGATAAACGTATCCGAAACCGAGGGTAGCTTCGAGCGACCAACGTGGTGCCAAATACCAATTGTAACCGTAGCTGAAACCTACCCCATAGAGATTGCCCTGATAACGGTTGTTTTTTAGTGAACCGATATTGAACCCTCCTATATTATAATGTGAATAAATTGTATGAAACCCCAAAAAGTGCCTGTTGAAAGGCTCATTGATCCAGTAACGCAATTCGGGTTGCAGCATAATATGCTTAAACATTTTGACCCGGGAGAGTTGCCATGGATTGTAACTGCCCGATATATCGAGTGTATATTTGTCCGACAGGCGAAATTCAACACCTAAATTAAAAGAAGCAGTAAGATTATATAACAGGTTGCTTTTGACAGCGATTGTGGGCATGCTCCGCTTTTGCCAAGGAATGTCATGAGGAATAATAATATCCGAAGATGTATTAAAAGTCTCATCGCTAATTTCACTCTTATTTAAGCGAATTGTATCAATGCCTTTTTTCTGTATTATTGTATTTCCCTGAGCGGATATGAAACCGAACGGCAGTATCAATATTACTAATACTAGAAAAAGTATCTTTAATACCTCTTTTTTGTGAGTATTATAATTCATTATGTTATAGAGTTATATTTATTATTTATACTGCAATGAGTATTATAGTATTTTCAATGTATCTGTATCTAGAATGACTAAGATGCTTTAGCGATGAAAACGCGGAGAAAATGTTCTGTTGTGTTGAATAATTTCATCAACAAGTTTCATACTCCCGAAAATACTTTTTTACTCTTCCACAAAGATACGCCAACAGCATAATACACTGCAAATCAAACGATAACAAGACCGTAAATGTATTATCAAGACCGTAAATAATGCATCCCAATTTCGTCAATTGAGATACATTATCATTAAAATCAATATTTAGCGGGGAAAATTTTCTATTATAGGGGAGGCATTTTAATCTTTTAGAAAGGGGTGTTCACGATCTAAAATATATTTATCAATTTGGGCAAATATATATGTCTCCTTAGCGGAAAAAGGACAAATATTTTGAGTAAATACAGTTTGGGGATATTTATATTTTATAACAGTATCTATTATTTAGAAACTGTCTCTCGTTTTTCGTACCAATCGGCCGATTGAGTAAGGTACATTTTATGGTATTTCGCAAAAGTAGTGTAACTGCTGAAACCACAATTGTCAGCAATGGCTTTCAAGCTATAAGATGATGTTGCCTCAATCTGTTTTTTGGCCTCTTCGATCCTGAAAACATTTACAAAATTAAAGAATGTGGTGTCAAAGTCAGCGTTGATGATTTTCGAAATATAAGTGCGATTAGTATTTAAATCCCGGGCAACATCGTTCATTATTAATCTTTTCGATATGTATGGCCTTGACTCTTCGAAATATACAATGAGTCTTTTACGAAGCTCTTCGTGTTTGTCGTCAAGCAGAATTTCAGGATCTGACGGAAAAAAAAGATTGAATTCTTTGATATTGGTTTCAGCTAGAAAATTGGAAAAATATACTGTTACTTCGCTTTCTGTCTTTTCATAAGTAGTAAAATTAAAAATAATATATAGAACCCTATAGAGATATAGTAACTGGTACACTACATAAATTATCACGATCGGTATACTATAATAGAAAATCATTAACAGAGCGCCCAGAAATGAAATTATCGCAAACAGAACACCAAGGATCACACCATTTTTATATCTGATCAATGATTGTTCTATATAAGAATAGTTATCCATTATATAATCCAGAAACAGCAGATTAACACGTATCATCCGTTTCATATAGATAAAAACCAGATAAATGGTAGTAACAATCGTTAGTGCAATGGAGATTTTTACTCCCAAAAATCCATTACCGATAATATTGCCCTGCAGATCCATTAAAAAACCCTGTTCCTGAAAGGTATAAAATACAATAACAAGCACATGAAGCGTACCCACGACTATACCTGCGATCATCACTTTCTTAGAAAACTGCAACCATTTTCTTGCAGGTACAACTACGCTGTTCCAAGCCATAAAGAAAAAAAAGAACGTAAAAAACAGTACATATCCCCGCAAGCATTCCAATATCGTTATATTGTAAGGGGTTGCATAGATAAGTATAGCACTGAGTAATGCGTTTAGAATAAAATATATACCGAATAATACAATAGTTTCTTTTTTCCTGAAACTACTCTGTACTATCAGCAATGTGACTCCTTGAGCCACAAGTATAACTGGAAGAATGAGAAAGATATCCGCAGGCATATAGTACTAGCTTAAAGCTCTATTAAGATGATTGTCTTAGCAAATATATATAATTATTTTGGAGAAATAATCACGAAGTAATTTTTTAATTACATTGAACGTATATTATTATTAATACTTTGATTTACATTAGAGATACAGAGATTTTATAAAAATATAGATGCTGGGAAAACAAATGAAAAATTAATCAAAACACAGGACTAATATCCAAATAACTATGGTAAAAACTATCAAATATCAGAAAAACATAAGTAAACAATTCGCAGTAGCCAACAAATAGTAGGTTATTACTCTGTTTATTTTCACATTCTTTAAATAGACTTAACCTACTAAATCACAATATCTTAAATAAACATCCATTTTTCTTTGTTGATTTCAGAAATAATGGTTTAGTTTGTAGCATTATCTTATCATATAATAGATAAATAAAAGATGCAAAATAACACTCCTCATAATGATAAACTAAGACTGGGTTTCTCACCAACTAGTTTGGGAGTTAACCTTATATTGTTTGAGAGAGAGTCAACCCCCGCAGCCTCATCCTTCTTTGCATCAAAGAAACGTAAATATATACGGCAATTTCAATAGTTAGATTTCACACTTTAACCATAAAATGCCCTGCGACAGATAGATTTGCTCTAAACCACAAAATGCTCACAATTTTGCACAATCTATGTCAGATCTGAATTTCAAATTAAACTACCTTAAGCAAAATGAAGACGAGCCCCAGCTTTACTATTATAGTATTTATAATACTAAGTTTTGTTAGCTACTCACCAACAACCCATGCACAAGTGACTATCGGGTCAGGTGGCGCACCTCCACAGGGAGCACTACTGCAACTCAAAGAAACGGAAAGCACAAGTAACAATAGTAGCCGAGGACTAAGCATGCCACGCGTGAGCCTTAATAACCTTACTCCTACCACTCCTGCTGCTTTAGCTGCATCCATAGGTGGTACAGGCAATTACGACCTAGCCGAACACATTGGGCTGATTGTCTACAATGTAACTGATTATTCATGCTCTGCTGCCCCTATCGCCAAAGGTATTTACTTTTGGCAGGGAACACGCTGGGAAAGCATATTGCCCGTTACTCCTTACCCTGTTATTACATCAGTCGTTGCCACCCCGAATGCTATATGCACGGGTGCAGCTACTACGCTTTCTGGTCAGGTTAACGAAGGGGCAACTATCCGTTGGTATACAACCTTAACAGATGGAACTTCAATCGGAACAGGTAGAAGTCTAAGAGTTACGCCTACAAATAGTACCATATATTATGCCGAAGCTTACAACCCGGCTAACAACTGCGCATCGTCCGTTGCGCGCAAAGCTGTGAACGTAACTGTGAGCGCTAGCGTTGCTCCGATACCGACTATTACAGGGTCAACCAATAGTATATCCAATTCGGCAGGCAACGTGTACAGCACCGAAGCAGGCATGAATAACTATGTTTGGGCAGTAACAGGGGGCACAATAACTTCGGGTACAGGAACAAATACAATAACTATCACTTGGGGCTCGGGCAACAGTGGCAGCGTCACAATTGATTATACCAATTCCGAAGGTTGTACAGGCTCAACAACCACTGATGTTATCTTAAAAACAATGCGTGCTACCTTAGGCTCTGGCGCACTTACCGGCAAAATATGTTTTGATATTGCACTGAGCAATAACGACATCAACGACAGTGGTGCATTATCCAGTCGGTTGCCGCACCAAGCCGATTTTACTAAAACGGCTACCAATACCCAAACTTACATCTTCACCCCTAGTGGAACGGTCAGTAATGTCCGCTTTATAAGCATAGCCGGTAATGGTTCTATTATTCAAAGTATAGTACCTAACGGCAATTACACAGGTACTAATATTTCTACCCCTTGTACGGCAACTGTTGTTTACTTCAACACATTAAACACCGATGCCTTGGGCAAATACACGAATGGGGTAGGCAACAATGCTCCACTTACGGCGGATATCTATGCGATATACAACAATAACTCGGCTGGTACAGGCGATGATGTGACGGTTAAACTACCCATTATTATCAAAGATGCTTCGTGTTGTGGAGCACTTATAGCCCCCGGTGTCTGGAAAGACTTTATGTGCCATAACATGGGTGCGGATGCTACGAAAGACCCGCTTAACCCTGTGAAAGAAATTCATGGCAATTATTATCAATGGGGACGAGCCACTATCGTGGGTGATGCCACTACAGCCAGAGGAAAACCGTCGAATTGGAATACAATTCGGGAACCAGACGGGGCATGGAATTCGGGTACGGAAGATGCTCCGGTGAAAACCGATAATGACCCTTGCCCTGCCGGCTACCGTGTGCCAACCAGAAAAGAATGGGAAGGCGTTACTCGTAATAACCCTACTTCCTCGCTGGGCACATGGAGTACAGGAACAAATAACGATACCAACTTTGGTGTAGGCCGCAGACACGGTCAAAACCTTCTTTTGCCGATCGGTGGACGCCTCACCGAAGGGGATGGCGAACTGCTCTATCGTGGACGCTTCGGTGTATACTTGAGTAGTACTGAGGATAAAGGTACCCCTGAATACATGTACTATCTGGACAACAATAACGAGTCCGATAAGGGGAAGGCATATATAAATAGCAACTTCCGTACATTCGGAATGATGGTGCGTTGTATATCCGAAAGATAAGTAAACGTCGTTTTACTATTTGCACCCTCCTGCCTAATGTGCAAGAGGGTGTATTTCGATACCGTTAGATAATAGAAAATATGTGCAATCTTCAATTGAAAGTATCTTGTAAAAGTAAAGAAGGTGGATGAGGCAGAAATAATATGGGCTCCTTATACATCAGTTATTTACTATGCGCGTAGTTAAAGTGAGAGTGTGTACAAAACGTATATACATAAAAATAAAAAAGTCTTACAATTACTTGTAAGACTTTGATTTTTATGTGGTCCCAACTGGGCTTGAACCAGTGACCCCCTGATTATGAGTCAGATGCTCTAACCAACTGAGCTATAGGACCGGATTGGGATGTTCTCCCGAAATCGGATGCAATATTACTGCTTTTTATCGAAACCAGCAAACTTTCAAAGAAAAAAGTAGCTTTAAAATATCGCTTTATAGGCATTAAGCCTCACTTACAGGCTTATTACGATTTCCAATAATAGACAAAGCTATATAAAGGAGTATGCCTGCTGCAATAGCCAATACACCAATAAGAGCAAAAAGCCCTATGATAAATACAGCTAAGAAATAACGCTGTTCGTTGCCCTTAAGTTTTAGGCTCTTAATTTTCAATGAAAACATTGGCAATTCCGAAACCATAAGAAGTGAAAAGACGATTATACCAATCAGTATTGTATAAACTAATCCCGAAGAGAAAACAATACTCTCATGCGTCATCAACCCATAGCAGAAACTCACCCAAAAAAAGCCATTTGCAGGCGTATTAAGACCGATAAAGGACTCCGACTGGCGTTCGTCCACATTAAATTTCGCTAAGCGGAGAGCGGAGAAGATTGCCAGCAAGAATGCCATGTATGGAAGATACTCACATATAATAGGATTCTGAGATATAACCGGTACTTTTTCAGATAATAATGTAAAGACAGCCAGACTAGGCGCAAAACCGAAGCTAACCATATCTGCCAAGGAATCTAATTCTTTACCTATCGGTGAATAAGCCTTTAAAAAACGAGCGGCAAACCCATCCGAAAAATCAAATAATCCAGCTATAACAACCCAGACCACTACCCACATATATTCTCCATGAAATGCCATCACACAAGCAATACACCCGGAGGAGAGATTCAGACATGTAAGAAAATTAGGGATATGCTTTCTCATAATTTATTTGAATTTAGCGATAACAGTTTGATTCCCCACCACCTTTTGATCCATTTCTACTACAATCTCGGTACCTAGAGGTAAATAGACATCAACCCGCGAACCCAATTTAATAAAACCCAGATGCTCATCGATATGCGCCTCATCTCCAGCTTGAGGATAAGTCACAATACGACGAGCCATCGCTCCCGCCACTTGACGCAGCAAAAGCTGATGCTTCCTATCTTCGGTCTCGAGCACAATAGTCGAACGCTCGTTCTCTGTACTCGATTTGGGTAAATACGCTGCCATAAAACGTCCCGGATGGTGTTTTGCCATCAACACTTTCCCGTTGATAGGAAACCAGTTGGCATGAACATTGAACGGAGACATAAATATAGAAACTATTATACGCTTATCTTTAAAATATTCGCCTTCATACACTTCTTCAATAGCTACAACCTTACCATCTGCCGATGCGACTATGGTGTTATTCATATCGCCTGTGAACCTACGATAGGGACTGCGATAAAAATTAAGTACTATCAAAAAGAAAACCAAAGAGGCTCCACCTACAAAATAAGAGAGTACAGGTAGATGAAAGAAGTAGTACAATGCTCCATTGAGCAATGCGAGTATTATAAAGTAAGTTGCTAAAACTCCACGACCTTCGTGATGAACTTTCATAATCTATGTTTTACAAAGACATAATTCTGTTAAGATGCAAAAGTATCTTTATTTGCCGATATATACAAATTTGATACTGCATTTCGTATAAAGAAAAAAGAGAGACCACAGGCCTCTCTTTATATTATCAGAGTTCCTTTGATTACAACAAATAAAGCGAACTGATAGACTCATTGCTCAGTACCCTGCGAATTGCATTTGCGAAAACATCTGCAACTGAAAGAACAACAACCTTATCGCATTTTTTAGTATATGGAATACTATCCGTAAACACCATTTCTGTAAGCCCCGACTGATCTATACGTGTAGAAGCCGGATCGGACATCACAGCATGGCTCGTAATAGCTCTAACCGAACGCGCACCGTTAGCCATCATGATATCTGCAGCTTTGGTTATTGTTCCTGCTGTATCCACGATATCATCTACAATAAGAACATCCATTCCGGTCACATCCCCTATTATTTGCATCTCGGATATTTCATTCGCTTTCTTGCGAAGTTTATAGCAGATAACCATAGGTACGCCAAAATATTTTGCATAAGAACTTGCACGCTTAGTTCCACCTACATCAGGTGTAGCTATTACAAGATTCTCTTTATCTAACGATTGGATATAATCTACAAATATAGCTGATGCATAAAGATGATCAACAGGCACATTGAAAAAGCCCTGTATTTGATCTGCATGTAAATCCATCGTAATTAAACGATTAATACCTGCCGCACTTAGCATATCGGCAATAAGTTTAGCACCTATAGAAACACGCGGCTTATCTTTGCGATCTTGTCTAGCCCATCCGAAATAAGGAACCACAGCAACAATAGAATGAGCCGAAGCCCTCTTTGCCGCATCAACCATCAATAACAATTCCATCAAATTATCTGAAGAAGGAAACGTCGATTGTACCAAAAACACTTGACATCCACGAATAGACTCCTCGTATGACACGGAGAATTCGCCATCTGCAAAATGCTCAATATTCATTTTACCAAGAGGGCACCCAAGACTCGCACAGATTTTTTCAGCTAGATAACGAGAATTAGTTCCCGAGAAGACCTTAAATGGTAGACTTTCCATTGTTTTTTTAATCTTTTAGATAGGTTTAATGATAGGTTTGTTATTTGAACTACAAAAGTATAAAAACAATTTGCTCAACAAAAATATTAGCTCATAGAAAATCTAATAATTTTCCCTGAATGCGCATTTACGCTCACTTTTAACGATTGATACCAGTTTGCAGGCAGTTTAAAGTCTTTATTTGCAAACAATTCTTTTGCAACCTTTATCTTATATGGTATAATGTCCATAAAATCAAAGGCATCTTCGGGGATATCAACCACAACCTCTTTATCTACTTCGTCAAAATTGGCAATTACCAGCACGAACTCTTTCTTAGATGAACGTAAAAACGTATATTGTTTAGTTGAATCAAACAACGGATTCTCATAATTAGCATACATCAGATCGTAAAACTTACCGCTGTTTATGCTTTCGTCTGTTCCTGCTATCTGCAATAGTTGAGTGTAAAATTTACGGAGTTTTATTTGGCTATCATTCAGTTCCGAATTACCAAAAGAACCTCCATTACGCCATTTAGAAACAGAATCAACAGACCAATAATCAAATATAGTTGTTCGTCCGTCACAGCCACTAAAACCTTCTTTATCCATACCCCGCTCTCCTAATTCCTGACCGAAATAAATCATTACAGGGTTCGTATTCATTGTAGCTGTAACAATCATCCCAGGGATAGCCTTAAATGGATCTCCTGCAAAAAAATCAGAAGCAATACGCTGTTCATCGTGATTTTCTAAAAAGTTAAGCATTTTTTGCTGCAAACCATCTATACGTTGCCAGCAGAATGTTATTTCGGAAGTCGGCTTATGACCGCAAATGACATCACGAAGCGTATCGTACAAGTCGACTTTATCGTACAAGTAATCGAATAAACCCCAATGCACATAGTTGTTATATTGCTCCGGATTATAAACCTCAGCAATGAATAATAACGATTTATTTTTTGCTTTGACTTTTGGTATTACCCAATTCCAAAATTCGACAGGTACCATCTCTGCCATATCACAACGGAAGCCATCAACACCTTTAGCTGTCCAATAAAGCAGAATATCTTTCATTTTCGACCATGTATCGGGAATAAGCGCAAAGTGATTTCTTCGCCCGTTATTATAATCGACACCATAATTAAGCTTTACGGTTTCATACCAATCGCTCACAGATGGCTTATTACTAAAACAGTCATTTCCTGTGGCTTTTGCAGGGTATTCATCATAAGCACCTTCTCCTTGCTGAACAGGAAATTGCAGTTCGAGTTTTTGCCCGGGTATATAGTAGAAATTGTTATCGGGAGAAAATGCAGACGAAGTATCATCATCAGCCCCAAAATCTTTCACGTCTTCAGGTTTTGCATCAGAACGATATTGTCGCGCAACATGGTTAGGTACAAAATCCATAATTACCTTCATTCCGTTTTTATGCGTCCGCTCTACTAATGCTTCAAATTCTGACATTCTATCTCCTACACTATCAGCAAGGTCAGGTGTAACATCATAGTAGTCACGAATAGCATAGGGCGAACCGGCATTTCCTTTTATTACATCAGGATGATCTTTAAGAATACCAAAATCCGAATAATCTGTTTTAGAAGCATGCTCCAATATACCGGTATACCATATATGGGTGTATCCCATTTTTTTAATCTCTTTCAATGCTTTATTATCAAAAGCTGAAAACTTGCCCACACCATTTTCTTCGAGGCTTCCATTCTCTTTATTGAGAGATTTTTCGTTGCCAAATAATCTTGGAAGAACCTGATATATAAATATTTTTTCTTTCATAACGTCTAAGTCTTAATGTGTCAAACAACAATATTCGCAAAATCTTTCTCTAAGGATTCCTTTTTTTCTTTAAACATATCTACCACCAAATCGTATCCCGATTGATAAATATCTTCGACATGTTCCAGATCAAACATCGAATACTTCGATAGATCCGTCGATTCTATTAAATAATCGCATAAATTACGATCGAGCAATGTATTAGAGCCCGACATATAATGGAATGAACGCTCCGCCACATACTTCAATGAATTCTTATACTCCATAACCCTTATAGGACTAACATTGACTCCTATAATCTTTATACACTCACGACGAATGGTCGAAACCGGAAAGTTTTTAAATAAACCACCATCTACATAATAGTGTTCATCTATTTCTACAGGTCTGAATATAATGGGAACAGAACAAGAAGCAACTACTGCAGGAATAAGTGGCCCGGATGTAAAAACCATGCTCTTTCCGTATTCAATATCAGTAGCGACAACACGCAAGGGTATTTGCAAATCTTCAAACGTTTTTGCACGGAGATGCTTCTTTAGAAAGCTTTGAAATCCGGTACTTTTAAAGAATCCACCCTGCGGAATTGTGAACTCGGCAAATTCACGAAAAACTTTCTTTTTAAAGAATGACAAAATTTCTTGTGGAGAATAGCCATCAGCATAAAGCACTCCTGCAAACGCTCCTGCACTCGTTCCGGACACGACCTCCGGGAATAATCCATTATCATTAAGAGCCTGTAATACACCCAAGTGAGCAAAACCCTTTGCTCCTCCTCCACTCAAAGCAATCCCCAGTTTAAATTTATCTTTATCGTCTACTTTCATATATCTAATTAATCAATGCATTCAAGAGCATCTTTAGCAAATTTAATGATTATAGGCTATATTTTACTAATTATAAGAATATTATTATCTCAATCTTTCGTAATTTTACAGTCATATATATTTTACATTAACCTTTATCAATATGATGAAAAAGAAATTACTGGCAGTCTGCCTTGTTCTAATTTGTAGTATCTCACTTTTAAATGCACAGAAGCTAAATGTTGCGACATATAATATACGCAACGACAACAGAGGAGATTCTATTGCCGGAAATGGCTGGGTACAACGCTGTCCTGTTATTTGCGAATTGATACAATTCCACGACTTTGATATCTTCGGATCACAGGAAGTATTAAACAATCAGCTAAACGATATGTTAGCGGGTCTTCCTAATTTCGCATACATAGGTGTTGGACGCGATGATGGAAAAACAGCAGGCGAATATGCTCCTATATTTTATAAAAAGGACAAATTCAAGCTGCTAAAATCAGGCAACTTCTGGTTGTCAAAAGAAACCACATTCCCCAATAAAGGCTGGGATGCTGTATTACCACGCATTTGCACATGGGGTGAATTTGAAGATAGGACAAGTGGACTACGATTCTGGTTTTTCAACCTGCACATGGATCATGTGGGTGTAGAAGCACGTAAAGAAAGTGCGAAACTAGTGTTGAGTAAGATAAAAGAAATGTGTGGCACAGAACCTGTAATATTCACAGGTGACTTCAATGTAGACCAAACAAATGAAAGCTTCACACTCATCAACAGCTCAGGCATTATGAGGGATTCGTACGAAGCGAGCAAGATTCGTTATGCACAAAACGGTACTTTTAATGGGTTCAATACTGACCGCAAAACAAACAGCCGCATAGACCATATATTTGTTAGTCCGACATTCGATGTGTTACGCTATGGAATATTGACTGACACATACAGATCGGCTGTTGCAGAAAGCAACGAAGAGATAAAATCGGGGAACTTTCCCAAAGAAGTTTCGCTACATAAATATTCGGCACGAGTACCTTCCGATCATTTCCCTGTGATGGTAGTGCTAGAGTATAAGAAATAATTATAAATCGAAAAGGATATATATCACAAGAGGCTGTCCCATAGTTGGAATCAGCCTCTTTTTGTATGTTTACGTAATATCAATTATTTTTTAATGTAAACTATACCATCCTCACTAGCGGTCAATTTATTATTCGCTATAGTTGCAACAATAGTTTCCCCATCTTCAACCATAACTACATTTGGGTGATCGTAGGTATATGTGCCACTTCCCGAAAATTCTAGTTTTTTATCTACGAGAGCTTCATACCCTGAATAATTAAATGTTGATTTTTGAAACTTAATAGTGCTTTTGTAGGTATATTCACCATCAACCTCATTAGCCTCCCATGTTGTACCCTCTAAAGAATCATTTTTGTCGTCATCATCTTTACTACACGAACCTACGATAAGAGGTAAAAGCAATAATAATAAAAGTAATTTTTTCATAGTTGTAAAATTGTAGTTGTAATTTATAGTATTAAAATTTCGACAAATGTATAATTTATTATTTAGCATTCTCTATTTAAGCAGTTAAATTATTAATATCCTGCTATATTTATTTTTACTCCCAAATTTCGGACAAATCGGTGATTTAGGAATCGATCAGCAAAATTCATTGACGATGGGCAATTTTGGTGGAATAGCATGGTGGCATCCTGTATATTAAAAGATAGTTGTAGATTTAAAAGAAAAAGGAAGCTATCAGCCAGAGACGTCGGAAGAAATACTGGTCACTCATGAGTTACACCTCCCTTTCTTATTGTTTCTGTTCGATTAATTTTCTTGCTTTCATTCTATAGAGAAAAACATCAGTAGCTCGCAAAGAATCTACTGTCATGAAATCTTTTTGTAGAGCATCATAAAAGTTATAAAATACCTCTTGTACTTCCGGTCGATCTTGATTTAATAAAATAAATTCAGGCGCAGCCGGATCTCCATAGCCCATTTTTTCAAAATTAAATGGCTCGAAACGAGGGTTAATTCCCTCAGGTACTAACACACAATATCTATTACCAGGAGCAATTAGCTCTACACGGCTAAGCATAAAATGTGAATAAAAATTTACCACAAAAATATGCCCTTCCTTTCCGTCCGATCCGATAAATCGGCGAATATCAGTATAAGCATTTTCTACGATCTTATAATCTCTCTTGCATGAATAACATCGTACGGCACCAGCAAGAGTTAAAAGAACCAGAAAAGTGATAGCTAACTGTCTGAATCGAGGTAAGTCCATAGCCCTACCCAAAATGATAGCAATACTAAGTACATATAATCCAAACGAGCACGTCATATAGCGGGGAACTAATATAGGCAAATAGATTATGGATATTATAAAAGCTGTTGCAATAGGCAATAGAAATGCCACAAATGCTATTAAGCTCAAATAAACCTGTTTGTTCTTCTGTTTAAAACCATTTATAAACACCTTTGCGGTTAAAATGCACTGTACCAACATTAAAAAGATGAGCCCAACCATCATTTGTATTTTTGTAAAATAAAGGAAGGGGGCTTCTACTATCTTAGGTGAATAAAAATAATAAATATGAACAAATATATCGTTTAACGTTAGTGGAACTATCCAATAATGACAGACAACATCTTCAATCTGAAAAGTAAGCTGATAAAGCCATGGCGAATAAATAACCGAAAACACGACTCCCAGAATAATCAGATGAAGCCACTTCTTTTTAGCTCTAAACAGGAAGATCAACAACAGAATATATATCCAGAAAACACCCAGTAGTCCATAGTTGTGAGTATACGCGGCACAAATACTCATCGCAAAAAACTTAAGCCAATCGATAAACCTTCCCTTTAAATAAACATCGTAAGCAAACAAGGCACATGCTAGAACGAAGAACATGCACCACGAATACATTCGTATATCCGTTACTAAATATTGAGTTGCAGGAAATACAATAAGCAGAATAATAAAAATAATTGCAACACGATCTCCAAAATGACGGCGTACAGGGAAACAACCAAGCAGCAATATTGCCATCATACCCAGAGCTGAGAATACGCGTAAGGCAAACATCGAGTTATCGAATATAAGACTGTACGTTTTCAACAACCAATAGTAAAGCGGTGGATGTACATCAGATGCTGTTATCCGCAGAATATCAAGATAAGATCTCCTTATCATAAATGTAGAATATGCATCATCGTAAGGAATAAGAACATTTATAGAATCCTGATACAAGAATGTACCAAAAGCCAAACATAATAAAAGAATATATGTTATAATCTTTGTGAATTTCATCTGTCTTCTATTTGGTACTGCCCCACTCCAACGATTCCATTATATGAATAATATCTTCGCGTATAAATTGAGTTACAGGTGCAATGGAATCCTTATTTACTTTCTGATCATAATAAAGTGAGCCTCTGAAAAAATTAGAAAGACTATCTGTCACGAAAAACTGAATGGGAGTAGCTACCGCCCCCTTTATTTCATATATTATCCCCGATGTATTATGTAATTCATTAGTAAAGCTCAGTTGTTTTATGGCATCTGCTATCGAAGCATGGCTGTAGGCTAATTGGTAATTGACATCAAGAGCATTACGCAGTGTCTCGGGAGTAATAGGAATATAGGTGCAAAAAATAGTAGCATTATATTGAGGATAAACAATATTAAACCATTTCTCGTTGCCTGGGGAACCTTCGACATTCTCTATTCTGGCAATATCGGGGTATTGAAATGAGAATTGGTGATCCTTGTACTCTGCCATACCAGACTCCTTCCTTTCGAGTCGTAAATATCCTTTTGGCTTGGGGGTATATTCATTACAAGAGAAGAATAACAGGCATAAAATGCATAAAGAAAATCTCATTTAATCCATTATTTGTAAAGTGAAAACAGATTAAACATTTATAGCTTAATAGCTATTTACATTTAATCTGTTCCATATTAATTTCAATATATATAAACCTTTAGAAAGGCAAATCATCCTCGTCCGAAGCATTCGAGAATGAGGTTGGAGCCTGATATGTATTATTCGTTTCGCTAGCAGGTGGAGTTGTATTGTATGAGTGTTCGCCTCCTTCGCCAGCTTCTCTTCTACGGCCAAGAAGTTCTAAATTATCCGCATATATCTCGTTTACATAACGCTTCATTCCATTGGCATCGTCGTATGTACGTGAGCGGATTTTACCTTCCACGTATACTTGTGTTCCTTTACGGACAAACTGCTCAGCAACTTTAGCTAATCCCCGCCAGCATACAATATTATGCCACTCCGTACGGTCAGGAATCTGAGTTCCATTAGCAGCAGTATATCCCCTTTCGGTCGTTGCCAACGTAAAGTTAGCTACAACACTACCATTATCAAAATATTTTATATCAGGGTCTTTCCCTATATTACCGATTAATATTACTTTATTTACGGACATATCTTTGTTGTTTTTAGGTTCTTATCTATTTACAAATATAGGAATTTTTTCTACGTGTCGGAGTTCGGGATTATTTATTCTCCTACAGATACAATTTTTTGTAAAAACAGAGAATTTGGAATGACAACAAGTTCTCCTTCGTTTGTCCGCAGATAAGTATGAAATGTCTGAATATTTTCTATTGTAGCAACAATAGGCGAATCTTTATCTAATATGCGTATTTCGTCTCCAATATGAAAAGGGGTCGTGAAAAATATAATTATTCCAGCAGTTATATTGCTAAGCATAGACCATTGGGCAAACATAGCGACACCTATAACTGCAAATATAGAGGATAAAGCAACAAGCATATGCTCGGGTTGTACCCCCCAAATAATAGTCAAGGCAACAATACAGGTGAAATTTATAAGTATGTATATAACTCTTATAATATGCGCTATACGATTTTCATTTTTCAAACGAAGAATACCAAAATTACGTATCAACTTACGTGTTACGTATTTAGAAACCGGTGTTGCTATTAAAACAATGGCTGTAGCAATTAACTGTGGGATATATTCGTACATAGCAATTTTGTTAGTGTAAAAAAGGAGAAACAGACTAGCCATTCCTCCTTTTGTTTATTTATTTAGATTGAATTTATTTATTTTTTATACGCTAAATAATAACGTTGATTAGATGTGCTAGTCAATAAATCCCATGTACCTACAGAAGTAAGCACATCTTTTGTTTTACCTTCTACGGTAGTTGATGCCCAATATCTGAATTTAATTGGCACGAGAATGTAATCGCCCTGTATCACCGCATTTGCATTGTTAGCTGGGTGAAATTCACTTCTCAACCGAGACAGACTAGTTACCGAGGTAACAGTTCTTGACGCAGTGGTACCATCATTACTACCAGGTACTTTTTTAAAACGTACATCAATTATTAATTTGTTATCTTCAGGATTTATTTTTGTCGGTACTTTATCTATAATCTCTATCTGATTATTTCTGTCATAATAAAACTCAGCTACTACTTTGTCATCTGGCTTCATAGTAAACTCATAACCAAAAAACCAATTATCACCATAATAATCGGTTCCATCAAAAAACGGAGTTCCTACAACCTTTGCAACAATACTATCTTCGCCTGCTTTCGGAACTGATAGAGGATAGAATTCTGATTTCTCTATAGCTTTTCCATCACTATTAGAAGGGGTTATATATTCTGCATTATATAATCCATTTGAATTATTCGACAAATTTATTTTATAATTAATCAAATAGCATTTCCCCGGTGTAAAATCTGCCATATTAGTAGTAGTCATTTGACCGATTGGCGTTGACGCTATCGTCTGGCCTGTTGTGCCTGTCGATATGTATGCAAATATGCCCTTATCTTCCGAAACACTTTCACCATCTCCCAAACAAGAAGACAATGAAAGCGCCGTTGCAAACACTGAAAAAATCACTTTAAACGTTATCCTTTTCATTTCTATATAGTTTTAATTTAATATTCAATTTTATTTTGTGTTCTCGATTGAGAATTCGATTGAGTTTTTCTCCCTGAATAGATTATTTATCCACTGTATTAAAACAGCATGCTCTTCATATTAGGCTTCAAATATACAACTTTTTTACAACACGATAAAAATACAAAGAATTGTTTGCCTATCATCTTATAAATTTAACTTACTCATACTGTTTTTAACAATGTCAAATATCCGATATCCAAAAATACGCCCTCTCTCAACAATTAAATAGTCAGATAGTTGACAAACAAAGTCTGGATAACTCTTAAGCTATCCATTATTCACACGCATATTAGCTATGCTTAAATAGTAAAACGGTTATTGGAATTTATTAGTATATATGAACAGTTAAATTTTCGAATGAAGCTTCTATTATATGAGTCTGAAGTGGAAATTACAGCTCACAATTCTATTCTACAAGATTAACATGAAAATTGACATTATTTACCTCTCTTGTCTTTTGTCTGTATTTTCTTATCTCCAAGTTTAGTCCCGGAATAAATTATATCTTCAGTATTATTATCTGCTTTCTTACCAACCGAAAGTCCATCTCCTTCCTCAGGAATAGTATCAGCATCTTGCACAGGCACAACTACTTCCTCTTCTGGAAGTGTCTTTTCCTCGGGTGCAGGTTTTGGTAAATCAGTTAACAATGGAACAGATTCAGTAGGTACACTATCCACTAATGAATCAAGAGTATCTGTTGTGTCATCTATCATTATAACATTATCCACAGGAGGTTCTTCCTTCGGCTCATCACTGTCTGTAAGGAGTACGACCCCACCAATAATTACAGCAACACTTACAGCGGCAACAGTTGACTTAACCGCTACAGTTGACATGACCGTAGATGTACCTGATGAAGAAGCAGATGATGCGGACGACGCAGATGATGATGGATCAACCGGAGGTTGAATTGGTGATTGCGATAATAGCAGATCTAACCCACCCCAAAGAGATGCAGGCACTTCCGGTTCGAAACTATTTAGTTTCGAAGAGAAGAGATCTTTTATTTTATCGTTTTCCAATGCCATCTTTTATCCTCTGTTTTTTAGATATTGTTTAACTTTTTCTTGCAGAATCTGGCGTGCACGAACATACTGTGAACGAGATGTACCTTCACTAATTTCAAGCATTTCCGCTATTTCTTTATGGGAATAGTCTTCTATTGCGTATAAGTTAAAAACGGTTGCGTAGCCTTTTGGTAGTTCTTGTATCATTTTTAGCAGTTCATTTTCTGATATTTTATACATCTGATCTTCTTCCGTTGTGTCATCCACAATATCAGGAAGATCTTCTATATGCTCTGAACTTTCTGTAATCGATTTTCTTTTTCTTAAATTCTCTAAAGCTTGGTTTATAAAAATTCGTTTCATCCAACCCTCAAAAGATCCTTTTCCTTCGAAAGAACCCATGTGGGAGAAAACTTTGATAAATCCATCCTGCAGCAAATCTTTAGCAGCATTTTGATCGGAACTGTAACGCAAGCAGATACCAAACATCTTACGAGAGTACATCTCGTAGAGTAGCTTCTGCGCATCACGCTTCTGTTCCTTACAACCTGCTATTATCTGCAGTTCATTCATATGAGCTAAGCTTCCTTTTTATAAGATGCACTTTTTATTAAAATGTTGCATGCACCTACCATAAATTTGTTTTTTTATTTACATTTTTTGAAGAATATGGATTTCATGCTGCAATTACAAGATTCAAGTATTAATGATAACATCAATTTTAGTCCTGTTTTTGCGTGAAAAGAACCATTTTGACACGCAATTTATTCCCTATATCAATCATATCAACCACATCTTGCAGATTCAGACTTCTATCAGCCTGCAACAAGATGTTAGCCTCCTCATTCTCTTGCTTATTAGCAAGAATGGCAGCTAGAGTAGGTTCTATCTCGTCCTTTGTTACCGGTTTATCATTAATATAATAATGCAAATCAGCCGTGATAACTAAGTTTATATTCTTTTTAGTCACCACCTGTTCCGATGTAGATGCATTTGGAAGCAACACCCTAATTGCAGCAGGTGTCACCATAGTAGATATAATAAGGAAAAACAATAACAAGAAGAACATAATATCGTTCAATGAGGACGTATAGACCTCAGCTGCTCTTGTTTTTCTTCGTTGAATTTTCATTGGTTATGCTCTTTACGAATTGTTAAGCCTCTATTTTACCTTTTTTGTAAGCTCTTATAGCTTTCAAAATCTCATTCGACTCTTTATCTATATTAGCCACAACTTTATCTATGCGCCCATTTAAAATATAATATCCCGTATATGCAATGATCCCAACTAACAAGCCGGCTCCCGAACAAATCATTTTTTGATACAACCCTGTAGAGATAGTATCTATAGCTAAATCATTTGTCTTAGCAATATCATAGAATATTTTTATTACTCCGAAGATTGTACCCAAGAAACCAAGCATTGGAGCTATAGATGCAGTAATACCCAAATAGTTCATTTGGTTTTCGAGCATCGATACTTGTTGACGGGCCTCAACCTCCATCGATTCTTGTATCTCGCTATCGTCACAATCAAAGTCTTTCAGACCGGCAGCCACTACTTTGGCAGACGAATAAGGACGCTCGACACAAAACTTAAGAGCCTTGTCGGTTTTCCCTTCGTGGACTAGTTCTACTACACGGGATAGCCATACCAAATCCTTTTTTCCAACACGATTTATAATCAACCATTTGTTTATTATAACATATATAGCTAATAGCGAAAGCAGAAAGATAGGTAATAATATCCATCCACCTTTTAACACAAGGTTAAAGTAACTTTCTTCAGGAGCAACCTGAGTTGCTACATCGACGATAGGAGTTGTTTCTTGAAGTAGAACAAATAGGTTCATAGGTGTTATTTTTGACGTTTTATTTTTTACACAAAATTCGACAGAAGGCTGATTTACCAGTCTAATGTCGAACTTTTATATTGTTTTTATCTGTTGTTAATATATCCCAAAGCTGGCTAAATTTATATGTTCATAGAAGCAACTTATCATACCGATGAAGAATATGCCTACCATCGATACAATGAGTGAGAGTTTCAAATATCCATCACTGTTAACAGTTTCGATAGGAGAATTGTTCTTATTGATAAACATCGCTTTAACGACAAGTAAGTAATAGAACAAAGATACAACAGTATTTAAGAATGCCAAGAAAACAAGCAATATTTGTCCTTGCTCCATTGCGGTCATAAATACAAACAGCTTACTAAAGAACCCTGCTGTCGGAGGAATACCCCCCAGAGAGAACATGGCGATCATCATTACCAATGCCAGTTTCGGATTAGTTTTATACAATCCGTTATAGTCATCCATACTTACTTTACCCGTTTTATCTTCAATGGCTGAGATAACACCGAATGCTGCAAGATTAGAAAATACATATACAAATATATAAAATAATGTAGCTGCCATCCCTTCGGCTGTTCCTGTAAATACACTCAACATGATATATCCCGCCTGAGACACAGAAGAGAATGCAAGGAATCGCTTCATATTCTTTTGACGAATAGCAAACAAGTTACCGATTGTAATAGTCGCCAGAATAATAATCCATATAATATCTTTCCATATAGCAGAAACCACAGGGAATACTGTATATAATATAATCATCAGTGCAAATACTGCTGCACCTTTCGATATGGTAGATAAATATAGCGTTACATTAGTTGGTGCACCTTGATACGTATCTGCAGCCCACAGGTGGAAAGGCACCAATGATACCTTAAAGAACAAACCACTCATGATAAATATCATAGCCATGATTACCAAAGGCGTAGAATATATACTTGTTGCAATATCCGAATAGTAAAGAGTTCCGCACGCTCCATAAAGGAACGAGATTCCAAAGATCATAATTGCAGATGAAAATATAGCATTAAAGATATATTTAGCTCCTGCTTCTGCTGACTCATGTCTGTATTTATCGAATGCAACAAGCGCTGCGATAGGCAATGATGCAGTTTCGAGTCCGATGTAAAACATCATGAAATTACCCGACGAGATCATAAGATACATACCTTCTAATGTAAGAAGAGTAAGCATAAAAAATTCACCTCGCTTAAATATAGAATCGGGTTTCGACAACCAAGAGTTAGCTTGGAGGAAAATCAGGAATACGCCGATATTCAATATTTGTTTTATTGTATGTTGTGCCGGACCTGTAATATATAATCCAGAAAAGGCCTCACCCGAATCTTTGAAAAAGAAACAGGCTACCGTATGCACCAGAAATAAGGTACAGGCTACGGGGAAATAGTATTTTTTAGCGCTGTCTGAAGCAAATAAATCGTAAAAAATAAGTAAGAGAAATACTGCCATTAGCGACAGTTCGGGCTTCATCAACAAATAATTACTTAAATCCATCTTTATATCTTAAATTACAACGTTTACAAATTTTGATTCCTACTTATTTCTTATTGAATATAAGCTAAACTAGAGCTGATAAGATTTGAAATCCATCCCGGGAATAATCCCATACCAGCCACACATACAATAAGTCCTACAACTGCTATCTTTTCGTGCCATACAGCATCAGTCAATTCCAAATGGTGCTCATCTATTACCGGACCGTAAAGAATCTTACCTACCACCTTAAGAATATATACAGCTGTTGCCACAATAGAAGATATGGCAATAATTGTAAATACACGATGGAAAGTATCTGCATGCTCGAATGAGCCTACAAAGATTGTCATCTCGGCAACGAATCCACTCAATCCCGGAAGCCCTAGGGATGCCAAACCGGCAATTACATAGGCGACACTAAGGAATGGCATGACTTTCATCAACCCTCCCAACTGACGTATATCACGAGTATGTGTTCGTCCGTATATCATACCTATCAAGGCGAAGAAAAGGGCAGTCATCAAACCATGAGATAGCATTTGCATCACCGCACCCGTCATTGCTGTTTTATTCATCATCAGAATAGCAAATAATACTAATCCGCAATGACTAACCGATGAGTAGGCATTGATATATTTCAAGTCTGTTTGAGAGATAGCACCTAATGCACCATATATTACACTTATACCCGTAAGTATGATAAATATCCAAGAAAGTTCATCTGCCGCATCGGGAAGCAAACGCATTGCAATACGGAAACAACCGTATCCCCCAAGCTTCATCAGTACACCTGCATGTAACATAGATACTGCTGTTGGCGCAGAAGCATGACCATCGGGCGACCAAGTATGGAACGGGAATAAAGCACCTAATACACCAAAGCCAAGGAATGTCAATGGGAATATCCAATATTGAGCTCCGATAGGAATTGTGTTATTAGCAGCAATCTTCATTATATCGAATGTATGTTGACCGTCTATCAGTGGAGAGTTAAAATGAATACCTAATATTCCTACGAATAGGAATGCAGATCCCCCCATCAACATTAACGTCAACTTCATAGCCGAATATTCTTTTCGTCCAGTACCCCAAAGCCCGATAAGTAAGTACATCGGAATCAAGGCTATCTCGTAGAAAAAGAACATGGTAAACATATCGAGAGAGATAAAGAATCCGTATACCCCCACCGAAAGGAGAGTTAACCACATAAAGAAATCCTTAGGCAGCGGATTCATATTCCACGAAGCGAATGTGCCGGTGAGTATAATTACCGATGTCAATAGTATCATTAATACCGATATACCATCAGCACCTATCGAATAATGAATATTCAACGACTGATACCAGACAGCATCGAACATAAATAACATTTCGGCAGTATTACCGGCTGCACGCTCCTGATAGAACATACATAATAATACCAATGCCAATATGACTTCGATAACTGCACCTATCACTCCCACGGTGCGTACTTGCTTAATATTGCGGCAAGGAATAAATGCCAACAACATCACAACAGGTACAAGAACAAATAATGAAAGAATATTCATCTTCTTATATTTTTACTAAATCTTAATTACAAACAAAACATACTACACAAAACGCGAATCCAACTACCAGAATCAATGCTCCAACAAGATACGCCAGGGCATATTGTTGTATACGACCCGATTGAAATCCTTTGATCGTATCGGAAGCTGCATTGGTAACATCAGCCAGTGAATCCATAAATCCATCGACATACGTTTTGTCGAACCATGCGATAGGGCGAGAAATGCAGTTGAATATTATTTTACGCGTAACGAATAACCACAATTCATCGAAATAGAATTTATGATATGCCCAGTTATAAAATCCACCAAGAGTTGAAGCAATCTTGTCTGGTATATCGTTTTTCTTGAAGTATAATGCAAATGCCACGCCAATACCGATAAGAGATATAACGACACTTGTGATAGCAACCTGCATATCGATATGAGCCTCGAACGGTGCTCTGTCTGATGTAATTAATTGACTAAATGGAACCCATCCTGCAACAAAAGCAAAGACAGCAAGTATTATCAATGGGATTGTCATTGTCGGACCAGCCTCGTGAGGTTCATGATGGTAATGTTTATTTTTTTCATAAAAGAATATACGGAAAAATAAACGAGACATATAGAATGCTGTAAGTCCGGCAGATACAGACAATATAGCATATATTGCCTTATTATGTTCAAAAGCAGCAGCTAATATTTCGTCTTTACTGTAAAAACCCGAAAACGGAGGGATACCGGCAATAGCCAGCCATGCAATTCCAAATGTAATACATGTGATCGGCAGCTTTTTGAAAAGACCGCCCATATCACCCATCTCGTTGCTATGTACAGCATGAATAATAGCACCTGCGCATAAGAATAGTAATGCTTTAAAGAAAGCATGTGTAAATAGATGGAACATACCAGCCATATACCCTAAACCGTCGTGTCCTCCAAATTTGGAAACACCTAACGAAGTAAGCATAAAGGCTATTTGCGAGATCGTAGAAAACGCTAAAACTCGTTTTATATCGGTCTGAGTACATGCTACCACAGCGGCAAACAGAGCCGTTATAGAACCTACCCATGCTATTATCTCAAGTACATCGGGTGCTCCGAAAGCGTATATAGGGAATAAACGCGCTACAAGAAATACCCCTGCAACAACCATAGTCGCAGCATGGATAAGTGCCGAAGCGGGTGTTGGCCCTTCCATCGCATCGGGTAACCATATATGGAACGGCATCATAGCCGATTTTCCTGCACCACCCATAAAGATAAGCAACATGGCCCACGAAAGGACAGATAACCCTACGAAGGAAGTTCCTTGCATAGTTGCAATAAACGGAGCTCCTTGTGTAGTAAGTGCTACAAAATCGAATGTATTGGAGTAGAAAGATAGCAACAGGATACCTACAAGGAAAAAGAAGTCGGCAAAACGTGTAACTATAAATGCTTTTTTCGCAGCAGCAACTGCCGACGGTTTCATATAATAAAAACTGATAAGCAAGAATGAGGATACCCCCACAAGCTCCCAGAAAATATACATTTGGAAAATGTTGGTTGCTACAACCAAGCCTAGCATCGAGAAACTGAATAGTGAAAGGAATGCGTAATAACGTTGAAATCCTTTTTCACCTTTCATATAGCCTAAGCTATATATGTGCACCATCAGCGAAACGGTTGTGATAACGATAAGCATCATTACCGAAATAGGATCTAGATACATACCCAAATCGATATGAAGATGATCAGTAAAACGCAACCATTCGAAATTAATCACATTGATTGCTGCATAAGCACCATCAGCACCCACACCTATGCCAAAGAAATATTGATATCCGGTGAGATAGGCCAATATAGCCATCACCGACAATGATATTGTACCTAATGTACCTGCCACAACAGGTTTCATATATTTACCTCCTAAACCCAGAATGAGGAACATTATGGCGGGAAGTACAACTATGAGTATCGAATAATTAAAATTATAATCCATATCGAGTAATTATTTCCTTCTACTTAGTGTTTCATTGTTGTTATATTCTCATCTACATATATACTCTTCACATTACGGTATATATTGATGATAATAGCAATTGCCACAGCTGTTTCGGCAGCAGCAATACCTATCGCAAACATAGCAAAGAAAAATCCTTCCAATTGTCCGGGATATAAATAGCGGTTAAACACCACAAAGTTGATATCGGCTGCATTCAGCATCAGCTCAACCGAAATTAAGACCATAAGCATATTCTTACGCGAAAGAAATCCGTATACTCCTGCAAAGAACATAATCGTACTTACAACCAGATATGCCTCGATAGGCACTGGTCCCGACAGAAAACTTGTAATAAAATCAAACATAATTATATCTTTTATCTCTTTCTAGCAATCATTATACCTCCAATAATACAAGCCAGAAGTAGCAAACTGATTGCTTCGAACGGCAACATATATTGGTATTTATCTGTACCCATCAACGTAAAACCTACCTGACGCATATCTAACTCGTCTTGTTTAATATAGGTATAGAACTTAGCCACATTATGGAAGATGATATGTCCGCAGATAGCAATACCCGCAAGGGCTGCCAGAGCTGAGATGAACATTCGTTTGGGTTTTTCGAACTTCACTGCTTCTCCCGGTTGATTGGTCAATAGGATAGCAAAAATAAATAAGACCATAACCCCTCCTGCATATACAGCGATCTGTACAGCCATAAGGAAATGATAGTCTAATAGTAAATAAAGACCGCCCGTAGCCAACAGCACAAAAAGCAAGAAGGTTGCCGAACGGATGATGCGTTGCGATGTAACAGCCAAAAGAGAGGATGCTACAATAATCGTCGCTAAAATGTAAAATATAATTTGCTCTGCCATAATCCCGTGATTATCGTATGTTATGTTATTCTTTACCTTCTGTCTTATCCGCGCCCTTTTCAGGTGCAGGAACAGAATCCTTAGTTGTTTCAGACTCTTTTACCTCCACTGTCGGCTCAATTGTGGGTTTTACCTCAACCACCGGTTTTGGCGCTTCCACTTTAGTCTCTTTTACTGCCTCTACCAAATTATTCAATGCAGATGTAGCTGTCGCAGGAGTTTCAGCTTTAGCTTCTATTGCTTTTTCAGTAGGTGCTACAGAAGCAGCAACTTCCACTTTTGGTGCAGTCGGTTTGTCAACTACAGGCTTAGACTCTTTTTTCTTTTCGCGAAGTTTTGAACCTTCATTATTTAATTTCTGAATCAACTTGCTACGGGTAAACAACGAATTCTCGAACGTACCGCTGAATTTGATTGCATCCGAAGGACATGTTATTACACAAAGATTACAGAAGGTACACATACCAAGATCATAGAAATATTCATCAAGAATTTTCTTTTTCTTGCCGTCTTCTGTTTCTATCGTTTTCGAAACGATTCTAATCGTTCCGTTCGGGCAGTTCATCTGACAAATACCACAAGATGTACAAGCGTGCTCGTTATTCTCGTCGTGGGGCATAACCAGTTCGCCACGAAAACGATCGGCAATCACTAGTGTTGCTCTGTTTTCAGGATACTGCTCTGTAATTTTCTTTGTCCATAGCTCCTTCCATGTCACACCCATACCTGTGAGTAACGACTTGATTCCGCCAAATAAACCTGAAAAATATTCTGATACTGAACTCATTTTATTCTGCTATAAATTAAAACATTCGAGGAAATATAGTAGGCAACCAGTCAGATAATGTCCATCCTGCCAAAACAATAATTACCATCAATAATATATTTACTACGTTGATTGGCAATAAATATTTCCATTCAAGAGTTAACAATTGGTCTATACGCAAACGAGGGAATGTCCATCTCACCCATAAACTTACAAATACCAATACGCCTGTTTTACCAAAAAACCAAACATAAGAAGGAATATAATTCATCCATTCGTTAAAGGTTTCCCATCCATGTACCTGTATCGGCATCCATCCACCTAAGAATACTGTGCAAGCAATCCCTGCCACAATAAACATATTCAAATACTCAGCCAGATAAAAGAATCCAAATTGAAGACCCGAATACTCTGTATGATAGCCGGCTGTCAATTCTGATTCTGCTTCGGGTAAGTCGAAAGGACCACGATTGGTTTCGGCATGACCCGATATAAGGTAAATCACAAATGCGATTACTGATACTATATGACCATTGAAAAGATTCCAGCAATATTCTTGTCTTGCTATCATTTCAGAAAACTGCATGGTTCCCGATAATATAACCATCGTCATCAATGCTAGTCCTGCTGAAAGTTCGTAACTGATAAACTGCGCACCGCTTCGCATAGCACCAATCATCGAATACTTATTGTTACTAGACCATCCTGCTAATAGGACACCAATGATACCTATCGATGATACTGCTATAACATAAAATACTCCGATATTAAAATCGACAGCTTGCAATCCCTTTCCAAAAGGTAATGCTCCAAATGTCAGCATAGATGCTACAATCATAAAGAAAGGAGCAGCATAGAACAAGAATTTATCGACATTATTGATTTCGATAATCTCCTTGATCAATATCTTCAACATATCGGCAACACTCTGTATCGATCCGTATTTACCTACACGGTTAGGACCGACGCGAGCCTGAAAGAATGCAGTTATCTTACGTTCTGCATAAATCAATATCAGAGCCAACAATGCATACATAAGCAGTAAAGCAACTCCTACAAGTACAAACTGGATTAAAAGTACCGCAAATTCGGGTAAATTAGCTCGCAGTGTTGTATCTAACCAACTTGTTAGCTGAGAAATTTCAAATGAAACCTTTAACAACATATATTTCTTTATATTGATAAAATAAATAATCTTTTTTAGCGATCGATATCAGGTATCACATAATCCATAGATCCTCCGATACCAATAAAATCGGATATCTTTTCTTCGGCACAGATTATCGGCATAACCGAAACTGCTGCCATCGACGGAGAACGGAATTTCATGCGATAAGGAGTTTTGTCTCCCCTACTTTGGATAAATACACCAAATTCGCCACGAGCAGCTTCCACTCGTTGAAAATAGTCACCTTCGGGTAATTTGATGATGGCTTTAGTTTTAGCCTGAATATCACCTTCGGGTATATTGTCTATCAATTGCTCTATAATTTTCAATGATTCTTCTATTTCATCAAGACGATTCAAATATCTTGCATATGAGTCGCACTCATTACGAATAACCTCTGTAAACTGAACCTTATCATATAAGGCATAAGGTTGATGTTTACGCATATCGCAAGAAAAACCCGAACCTCGTCCGGCCGGACCGGTTACCGCATACGAAATTGCATCTTCTGTAGTAAGAATGCCGATGTTTTTCATACGGCCTACTGCAATTACATTGCCTGTAAATAGTTTATCGTATTGCTTAAGGTGCTTCCTCATATAAGGAATAAATTCCTTTACATCTTTTTGGAAGTCTTTATAAATATCGAACATTACACCACCAATCACATTATAATTGATGATCAAACGTCCACCTGATGTTTTTTCTATAATATTAAGTATCTGCTCACGCTCACGCATTCCATAAATAAATGCTGTAGTAGCGCCAAGGTCCATACACATAGTACCCCATGCAATAAGGTGAGAGTCGATACGGTTAAGCTCATCCATAATGGTACGGATGTATTGTGCTCTCTCGGGCACTTCTATTTCAGCTGCTTTTTCAACACACATACACAGTGCATGACGGTTGATGTTCGCAGACAAGTAGTCTAAACGATCGGTTAAATGAAGAATCTGAGGATAGGTCATATTCTCACACATCTTCTCAATTCCGCGATGGATATAACCGCTATGTACATCTATCTTTTTTACAATCTCACCGTCTAACGCAACTCTAAAGTGCATTACACCATGAGTGGATGGATGTTGTGGTCCTATATTGATGATATAAGCGTCATCTGCAAAGATGTTATTTTTCTCCTCTTTCAGTCCTTGCGGAGTCTCTACTATTCGGGGAGCAATATCTTCAATCTCTTTACTTTCTAGAGAAACTGGATTCAAAACAGGGTTTGCATCGTAATCTTTCCTCAACGGAAAGCCAACCCAATCACTGTTAAGGAAGAAACGGCGCATATCGGGATTGTTTATAAAACGGATACCCAACATAGCAAATACTTCTCGCTCATTGTAGTGAGCTGTCCCCCAAAGATCGGTAACAGTATATAATAAAGGTTTTTCTCTATCTGTTGTACCTGTTTCGATAACAAGCTCTTTAGTAAGATCTTTGGATGAAGAAAGCAGGTATATTACACCTAATTTTTCTCCCCAATCCATTCCTGTTAGCTGGGCCAGATAGTCGAACGGCAATTCGGCATGATAACGAAGAATTTTTGCTAAATGACGCAATTTGTTAGGCTCTACAGTTACCGTAAGCTTATTTCTTTCTTCGATAACAGCCTCCGGTACAGCATCGAGTATTACCTTCTTGATATTTTCCATCGATTATTAATAAATAAAAGGCAAGGGATAAGCGAACTTACTCCTCCATTCAATATCTTTTGTTTTTACTTTTTTACTTTGAATAAGAATCGCTCTACTTTTATTTTACGTTGCAATTGCATCAATCCGTAAAACAAGGCTTCGGGGCGGGGCGGGCATCCCGGAATATATACATCTACAGGAATAACTTCGTCAACGCCTTTCACTACATGATAAGAATCGACAAACGGACCCCCCGAAATAGCACAACTACCCATTGCCACTACATATTTAGGTTCGGCCATCTGATCATAAACACGCTTCAACAATGGAGCCATTTTATGCACGATAGTGCCTGCCACTACAATTGTATCTGCCTGACGTGGACTGTTACGTGTAACCTCCATGCCAAAACGAGCCAGATCGTATTTTGAAGCAGCCGATGCCATAAACTCAATACCACAACAGCTTGTAGCAAAAGCCAAAGGCCATATAGAATTAGATCGTCCCCAGTTTATTAGATCGTCAAGTTTACCGACTACAATACCAACTCCGTTGGATTGAAGCTCTTTAACGTATTCTTCAAGGTATTCGTTATCTTTAAATTCCTCATTCGGAATCCCTTTTATATATATATTCTTTACTTCCATGACAAAGCTCCTTTCCTCCAAGCATAGGCTAAGCCTAGACCTAATATCAATATGAAAAATAATATGCTATACAAACCCTGCATACCCAAGTCACGCACTACTGTTGCCCACGGGAACAAGAATATAGTTTCCACGTCAAACATCAGATAAAGAATGGCATACAGATAATATCCCACTTTAAATTGCATCCACGATGTGCCATGTGTAGGAATACCACACTCATAAGGCTCACCTTTTTGCGCATTAAATGATTTAGGAGAGAGCAACAGGGCCATGCCCAAACCGGCACAGACTAAGGTCATCCCTGTAACTAAAACGACTAAAAAAAGAGCAGAAGAACTCATATTTTTATTTTAAAGTTAGATCTATTATAGTTTTATAGTATTTCAGTTCCTTTATCAAACGATTGTAATAAGAAATATAATATAATACACTCCATACACAATGGGCGCAAAATTAAAATTTTATTTCGTTATACACAAACTTAAGACGCCAAATAATCGAAAATTGTCAACTGAACATTACAAAATTAACTGTTATGCCTTCTCCTTAACGATATAAATAGGTCTTCTCTTTGTTTCAAGATATGTTTTTGACAAATATTGGCCAAGAATACCCAAGCAGAAAAGCTGGATACCGCCAATGAAAAATATAATACAAATAGTAGAAGGATACCCATCTACAGGATCTCCCCAGATAAGTGTTTTCATTATGATGACACAAATCATCAGAAAGGCGATGACACAAAACAAAATCCCAAAAGCCGATGCTATATATAAAGGTCTTGTAGAAAAAGCAATGATACCCTCTATCGAATAAAAGAACAAACTCAGAAACGACCACTTAGTAGCACCTGCAACCCGCTCTATATTTTCATACGAAATCCATTTAGTATTGAACCCGACCCAGCCGAAAATACCTTTTGAAAAACGGTTATACTCGCTCAAGTCAATTATGGCATTTACCATTTGGCGGCTCATCAGGCGAAAATCACGAGCACCATCTACAATTTCGGTATCTGATATTTTATTTATCAACTGATAAAACTGCTTAGCAAAGAAAGATCGTATTGCCGGCTCCCCTTTGCGATCGAGGCGACGGGTTGCTACACAATCGTAGTCTTCGGTTTTAAGAGTATCATACATCTCTTTTAATAACGATGGCGGATCTTGTAAATCGGCATCCATCAATGCGACATAATCGCCTGTCGACGCCTCTAGCCCGGCATAAATACCGGCTTCTTTGCCAAAGTTACGAGAGAATGATACGTAGCGAACGCGGTCATCCACATCTTTAAGTCCTTTGATTACCGATAATGTTTTATCTTTCGATCCGTCATTAACAAAAATAAATTCGAACTCTTGCCCGGACATACCTTCTGTTACTTTCTTTAGTTCTTCATAAAGGAAGGGAAGTGCTTGCTCTTCATTATAGCAAGGTATTATTAAGGATATTTTATCCATGATATTGCAAATTTAGATAAAAACAATATTATAAAGTTTGATCATTTCTGAATCACAAAGCTAATAATAAATAGAATACAGATCTTTGTTATCTTTAATTATTTCCGCTTCACTCTATAAACATTAAAATGTCTCAGCTTATTTGGAACATCTTCTAATTTATATCCCTCGGGTAAAAAACAATTCTCAGAAAGACCGGGCACAGCAAAAACATATACATCATCATATTTTTCGATCTTAGAAAAAGAATCTTTTTCTGATGAAAATTCAACAATCCTATCATCTGCCCAATATGGTATTAGTAAAGCTTGCACCCATGGCGCCTGACCAATCGAATCAGAATTGACAATTAACATTGGAACCTTCTGATTTTCAACACAATTTACTTTAACATAGGGAATACCCCAATATATATCGTCTTTAAGAATCCCTTTACTCAATGTGAAAACAAAAAATAGAACAAACAGAAATTGCTGTTTGCGAGAATCAAAATATGATAAAACAAAAGGAATAAATAATGACACAATCGGCAGAGCAGAAACACCATAGCGAATAGCTTTGTATGGAGCTAATATAAAAACAATCAGAATCCAAAATAAAGCACAACCAGAAAGCAGCAATGGCAGAAAGGATTTTACATCTTGATTGTTACCCTTTCTTCTTTGCATGAAAACAAAGGCTACCGAAAGAACAAGTACTCCAACTGAATATATGTCAAGAAAGAATGAACAAAGCTCTTTAGCCAGTCCTTCAATTGACAATAAAATATTTTCGATCACCCCGTCTCCGCCTAACTTTTCTATGGCTTGTGTACCACGTTCTGCGATAAGGAAGCTATTGTAATTGGAATAAACTGTCAAAACGAATATATAGGACAAAACAAGGGTACATATCAAAAAAGAAATATTATACTTCTGTTTTTTCTTATAAGAAAAAAACACCAAGGCAAATCCTAAAATAATAACATAAAATACTGCAAAATAGCCAGACAGAAAAACCAGCGCCGTAGCTATCGCAATTAGAAGCATATTTTTCCATGTATCGAACCTCACCCTATCTTGTATTGACAAATAACACAAAACAAACACAAAAGAGAATAATACAAGAATGGTTTCTTGTAACTGATATGGCCTAAAAAACAAAGTATTCGCTATGGAGGCAGGGTTAAGGAATGCAATAGCAAGGGTGCATATTACGAGAATTTTATTTGAGAATAATTTACGAGACAACCCGCATAATAAAAAGAAGCCACAAGCAAACAGCAGGAGATTCAAAATGAAACCTCTCATCAATATTTGATCAAAAACTGTTGTATCAGCTCCCCAAAAACTTATGCGTAAAAAAGAATAATACAGATTTGTGTGTGGATCGTCTCTCGTCGAGTTACGCAAAGATCTTACATCTTGAAAAATACTTTTTAAAGAATTATCATCTGACAATAAAATAGCTTTCAGTTCTCGTCCTGTGTATACGGTACTATCATCTTTAAACTCTTCGGTCCATCCGTAGGTATTATAAGTAGATAATATTACAGAAAGGTGCTCATCTAAAAATAAATGTTCTTTATCGATAAACTTTAAGCAACGAATACCGGTAGCCAAAACAAAGACTAATAAAACCCAAAACCAAAACGAACGAAAAATCTTTACCAGAATACTATAATTCATATTACCGAGAATAAGTTTGTAAAGCTTAAATAACTAAGCCAAATAGAATTGGAGAGTTAAATAGACCGCAAAAGTAACAATTAAAGCAAAGACGACAAACATCAATCAGAAAGAAGATACTTCTCTACCAATCGCGAAACCGGATAATCATCGACCGTTTCAGCTTCTATTTGTAAGTAATCAGGAAAATCCCCGCGTTCAATTTCTATTCGATAAAAATTAGCATAAATTATCTGATGTGACAAGACATGCTTCATTTGTGACACCAAAGTGACTGTCACTCCCCCCACATTATCAAACAGCTTAACAAAAGACTCATCCTTCTGCAATCGTTCTATGGATAAGCTTTCGGAAGTTTCAATCAGCGGCAATTCATAAAGTCCATGCCAAATATCTTTAGCTCCACGTTTGTTCAAATACATGTTATCGTTGTGACGAATATCCAAGTAATTAAAATAGCGATTTCGAACCTTAGTCTTGCCTTCTTTAACGGGGTAAGATGACACCTTATTATATAAATATGCCTGACAAAAATCTGCCATTGGACATATTTCGCAATTGGGAGACATAGGAACACACTGCAAAGCCCCAAATTCCATGATAGCCTGATTATGCAAACCCGGTTCTTCCTCATTGAGCAAAGACTGAGCCAATTGAGCAAAAACCTTTTTGCCGGATGTTGTATCTATAGCGTCATCAACAGCAAATATACGCGACAGTACCCGATACACGTTGCCATCGACTACGGCATAGGGCTGATTATATGCAAAAGAAACAATTGCAGCAGCGGTATACTCCCCTATGCCTTTTAATGCTAAAATATCTTTATATTCGTGGGGAAATACTCCTTTATATATACCTGCTATTATTTGAGCCGTTGCATGAAGATTTCGTGCCCTACTATAATATCCTAAACCTTGCCATAATTTCAACACTTCGCCCTCGTCGGCGACGGCTAAACTACTCACATCAGGGAAACGGTAAATAAAACGATTAAAGTATGCCCAGCCCTGATCGACCCGTGTTTGCTGCAATATTATTTCCGATATCCATATTATATAAGGATCGTTTGTCTCCCGCCAGGGTAATTCCCGCTTATTCTTTTCATACCATTGTGTCAGCAATGCACTCAATCTTAAGTTTTTCCCTTCAACCATGTAGTTTAATATATGATAATCTCATGTTTAACTGCTTTTTTTACAAAAAATGAGTTTTATTTGTTTCAAAGGTAAATAAAAAGCTATATATTTGCAGTCCAAAAATTTAATTGTTTAGAACTATAAAAAAATAAAAAAATGACAAAAGCTGACATCGTTAACGAAATTGCGAAAAATACAGGTATTGACAAAGCTACTGTATTAAAAACAGTTGAATCATTCATGGACGTTGTAAAAGACTCACTTAGCAAGAATGAAAACGTTTACTTAAGAGGATTTGGAAGTTTCATCGTGAAAACTAGAGCACAAAAAACAGCTCGTAACATTTCTAAAAACACTACAATTATTATACCTGCACATTCTATTCCTGCATTTAAGCCGGCTAAAACTTTTGTTATACAGGTAAGAAAATAAAAAATTACATCAACAATTATTAATTTCTAAAAATAAAAAATATGCCAAGCGGAAAAAAAAGAAAAAGACATAAAATGTCTACGCACAAGCGCAAAAAGAGACTAAGAAAAAACAGACACAAAAAGAAAAAATAAGGTCTGACATTTTTCTATGAAATGGAAATATACAAGAACAAACTTATAAATTAATAGATTTTAGGTTTGTTCTTTGTGTATTTTGAGAAATAGGTTTATCCGCAAGGAATAAACAAATCCACTTATTAGTTTAAACATTTAGTCAAAGAATTATGTTTAATCTTCTACACCCTAATAATTAAATAAAATATGAATAGCGAACTTGTAGTTGATGTTCAACCGAACGAAATCTCAATCGCTGTACTCGAAGATAAAAAATTAGTCGAGTTACAGAAAGAAGGAAGAGATGCATCGTTTGCAGTTGGTAACATCTATGCCGGCAAAGTAAAGAAAATAATGCCCGGCCTCAACGCTGCTTTTGTAGATATAGGGTACAAAAAAGATGCTTTTCTTCACTACTTAGACCTTGGTGCTCAATTCAGGTCTGTAGACAAATTTCACAAACAGGCTATTGCTGACAAAAAGAAATTCCCCAACATTTCTAAAATGAAATTAGAGCCGGATATTAACAAAGAAGGCTCAATCAGCGATATACTAAAATCAGGACAAGAAATTCTTGTTCAAATTGCAAAGGAACCAATTTCGACGAAAGGACCACGGCTTACAGCCGAACTCTCACTGGCAGGACGTTTTCTCGTGCTTATTCCGTTTAACGATAAAGTTTCTGTCTCGCAGAAAATAAAATCGAAAGAGGAACGTGCCCGACTTCGCCAGTTGATACAGAGTATCAAACCTAAGAACTTCGGAGTTATAGTGCGAACTGTAGCCGAAGGAAAAAAGGTTGTAGAATTGGATACAGAATTAAAAACTCTCTTTAGACGATGGGAAGATAATTTACCGAAAATACAAAAGAGTAAACTACCAACCGTTGTTTACGAAGAGACTGGACGTATCGTAGCCTTACTGCGAGACGTTTTCAATCCGAGCTTTCAGGAGATCCATGTAAATGATCAAGAAACTCTTAATCAGATAAAGGATTATATAACAATTATTGCTCCCGAGAAGAAGAATATAGTAAAAGACTATACAGGAGAGCTTCCTATATTTGATAATTTCAATGTTACAAAGCAGATTAAAGCCCTTTTCGGCAAAACAGTTACTTTCCGAAATGGAGCATATCTTATCATTGAACACACAGAGGCGTTACACGTTGTAGATGTCAACAGCGGAAACAGATCTAAAAACCCTGAAGCAGGACAAGAAAATAATGCTTGGGAAGTAAATTCCGCAGCAGCAGAGGAGATAGCCCGACAATTACGATTACGAGACATGGGGGGAATTATCGTAATCGACTTTATAGATATGACGGAAGGAGAGCACCGTAGCCAGCTAATAGCTAAAATGCAGGAATTAATGTCTAAGGATCGTGCCAAACACAACATATTGCCATTGAGCAAGTTTGGATTGATGCAAATCACTCGCCAGCGCGTACGACCCGAGATGGAAATATCGACCACAGAAATATGCCCGAACTGTTTTGGCAAAGGGGAGATAAGACCATCTATTTTATTTACAGACACCTTGCGCATGAAAATAAGCTATTTGGTTAACCAATTGAACGTGAAGAAATTTACTTTACATGTACACCCATATGTAGCAGCATTCATCAACAAAGGTTTTATATCATTGAATATGAAATGGAGATGGAGATATGGCAGAGGAATTAAAATAATTCCAAACCAGAATCTAGCATATCTCGAATATCATTTCTATGATGAAAACAAAGATGAAATAGATATGAAACAAGATTTTGAAATAAAGTAGAAATCTACAATAAATAAAAGCCCGATAATTAATTACCGGGCTTTTATTATTCTCATTTATCTCACCTAATTCGGTCAAGATAAGACTTTTTCTATATTTAAAAGTCTTTTATTTCTTTCACTAGTTTCTTAGAAGGCAGATAGATTTGGAATCCAACCCCAAATGAAAGACCATGAGTGTAAGCTGATGAACCGAAACCAACTATACCATCGTATTTCAGCAAACCTTCAATACCCACAGAAGGAGTAATAAAATAAGATATACCAGGACCAAATCCAAAACCTAAACCAGTAGTGTTCGAACTATTCACTCTATTACTAATCCCCTGAAAGCCAGTGTTAGCTTCAACAAAGAATTTAGTATTTCTAAAAGCAGGAACCTTATCAACACCAACAAAATAACGAGCCAAAGGTCCTACTCCATAAGTATAAACATTTCCATCCTGCCCATTAACATGGTTTAAACCAAACTGTCCGTAAGCTCCGACTGCTAGTCCGTCTCTTATAAACCAAGCAGCCTTAGGTGTAAATTGGAAAGACGTTTGACTATCAAACGTCAAATTTAAATCAGCCACATTAGCTCCTACTAAAACATTTCCCTGGCTTATCTGGGCTTTTGCCACATTTACTCCTAATAGAAGTATAGCGAATACAATTATCTTTTTCATAAATAAATAATTTAATTAATAAAGACGCTTATTTAAAGAATATAAAACAAACTTTTTATTAATTTGTTTTAAATTTAACTAATACAGAAGGTAAACTTAATATATATTCACACATTACTAAAACAAACAAATACTATCCTTAACTTAAAAACCTGCAACAATTACCCCACAGAAAAGATTCAAAGTATATCTAACAAAACATTCTTAAAATAAGCAATTAAATAAATACACTTAAAATACACACTTATTATATTTTAACATTAAATCACAAAATATTCAATAGATATCCATTGTTAATAAGCGTTTTCACAGACATATTATATTAATTTAAAAATATATCTTTGTATTAATCAATAATAACCTAACGAAAATCATGAGAAAACTGACATCTATCTTACTTTTTTCATTTTTGGCATACTCCGGATTTAGTTATGCACAGAAACAACCTGTAGATTATGTAAATCCATTTATTGGAACAACAAACTATGGAACAACAAATCCAGGGGCAGTTTGCCCACAAAGTTTCATGTCGGTAACACCCTTCAACGTTATGGGTTCCGATCTTAATAAACGAGATAAGGACACTGGCTGGTGGTCGACTCCATATTCTTTCGCAAATAGCTATTTCACAGGTTTTGCACATGTAAATCTTAGTGGCGTTGGTTGTCCGGATATGAGTAGCTTATTACTTACTGCAACAACGGGTGAACTAGATGTTGACTATCACAACTATGGAAGTGAATATAAAGACGAAACTGCCAGTCCGGGTTATTACTCAAACATTCTGACTAAATACAATATCAAAGCCGAAGCCAGTGCTACACCGCGTGTAGGTATATCACGATTTACTTTCCCAAAAGGCCAGAGCCATATTCTACTTAATCTTGGCGAAGGACTGACGAACGAATCGGGAGGTATGCTCCGTAAAGTCAATGATAGAGAGATAGAAGGAACTAAACTATTAGGCACTTTCTGCTACACAGCTAACCAGGCTGTTTTTCCTATTTATTTTGTAATGCGCTTAAGTAAAGCCCCTAAAACGACAGGCTATTGGAAACTACAACGCCCAGGACTAGCGTGGGAAAAAGACTGGAACGCCGATGCAGGAAAATATAAATTATACACAAAGTATGAAAAAGAAATTGCAGGTGACGATGTTGGTGCATATTTCACTTTCGACACAGAAGAAAATGAGGCTATTACTGTTCAAATGGGAGTATCTTTTGTCAGCATCGCAAATGCACGTGAAAACCTGAACAAAGAACAACCTAAGCCTGATTTTGATGGTATACATGCCGCTGCCCGTAAACAATGGAACGACGACCTATCCCGCATTCTTGTAGAAGGAGGAACTGATGAGCAAAAAACAGTATTCTATACGGGACTGTATCATGCGCTTATCCATCCTAATATCCTACAAGATGTAAACGGACAATACCCTGCAATGGAAAGTTCTGAAATAAAAACGACTAAAGAGAACCGCTATACTGTATTCTCACTTTGGGACACATATCGCAATGTGCATCAGTTGATGACACTTATCTATCCCGATCGTCAATTGCAAATGATGCATTCGATGATAGATATGTATAAAGAACATGGTTGGATGCCTAAATGGGAACTTTACAGCCGCGAATCGTACACGATGGAAGGCGACCCTTCGATCCCTGTTATTGTAGATGCATATATGAAAGGGTTACGCGATTTTGATATAGAAACAGCCTACGAAGCATTCTATAAATCGGCAACAACTCCGGGTGCCGAAAACATGCTTCGTCCCGACAATGACGACTATATGAAATATGGTTATGTACCTTTGAGAGGTAAATTTGACAACTCAGTCTCACATGCTTTGGAATACTATATTGCCGATTGGAATCTGGCTCGCTTTGCAGAAGCGTTGGGCAAAAAAGAAGATGCTAAATTGTTTCACGACCGCTCTTTAGGCTACAAGCATTATTATGATAAAGAATACGGAACATTCCGCCCAATTCTTCCCGACGGTACATTCCTGACTCCATTCGATCCGTTATTGGGTGCAAACTTCGAACCAAACCCGGGTTTTCATGAAGGAAATGCATGGAACTATACATTCGCAGTACCGCATGATATTCCCGGACTAATGAAGTTGATGGGTGGACCTAAAAAATTCACAGAAAAGCTACAATCGGTCTTCGACAACGGATACTTCGACCCGACTAACGAACCTGATATTATCTATCCTCACTTGTTCAGTGATGTGAAAGGCGAAGAGTGGCGTACTCAAAAAATCATCAAAGAGGTTCTAGCCAAACACTTTACAAATACTCCGGGTGGACTACCGGGAAATGATGATACAGGAACACTATCTACATGGGCAGTCTTCAATATGATGGGGATTTATCCTGTTTGTCCGGGACGCCCCGACTATACCTTAGTAACACCCACATTCGACAAGATTACGATTAAACTCGATCCTAAATTTTATAAATCGGGACAAGTCGTTATTGAAAAAGTGAAACCTATGGATGCTGCAAATCCTGATTATATAAGCAGTGTAAGAGTAGATGGCAAAGAACTAAAAAGTTATCGCATAACACATGAAGAATTGACAGGAGCAAAAGAAATTAAATATTTGGTCAAACCAATGGCTAAATAATATCAGATAACTTATAAATAAAGGCTTGCAAATTATGTAAGCCTTTATTTTTTTGTATTTTTATTGTTCTATATATTGATTTAATCTAATGAAGAAAACACTTACTCTCATCTATAGTTGTCTATTTTCTGCGATTCTGTACTCACAAGGAAATAGCAATAGCCTCAACATAAATCTTGTCGATATTCCTCAAGGCTACTTCTGGATGGGATCGGAAGGAAAAAGTGAGAATTTTGATGAAGCTCCACTTCATAAAGTATATATTACAGAACCATTCAAAATGGGAGCAACAGAAATAACAAATGCACAATATGAGGCTTTTGACCCTTCCCATAAAGAATACAGAGGTAAATACGGCTTTTCTGAAAATAACGATGATGCAGCGATATATATCAGCTACAAGGATGCTATTGCATTTTGCGAATGGTTATCAAAAAAAGAAGGAATAACCTATCGTTTACCGACCGAGGCAGAATGGGAATATGCTTGTCGAGCAGGAACATATACTCCCTATTGGACTGGAATTTCATTACCCGATTCTTTCCTGAAGAATCAGAAACTATACCGTGATCCTGTATCGGTATCCTTACAAGTTGGTCAAACCAGACCAAACACTCTTGGGCTTTATGATATGCATGGTAATATAGAAGAATGGTGTTCAGATTGGTATGCCCCGTATGAATCACAGGAGCAAACTAATCCATTGGGGGCAAAAGACGGATTATATAAAGTTACCCGTGGTGGCAGTCATGGAACACCCGTAGAATTCTTGCGATCGGCAAACAGAATGGCGATGATTCCTGAGGATAAGCATTGGCTTACAGGCTTTAGAGTGGTGCAAGGAGAGCACCCAGAAATCGGTTATTATTCAAAATCGGAAACAATTCCTTTTTGTATGCAAGATGTAAATCAAGCTAAATTTGATTGGAAAATCGACAATACTCCGATATTCAAAGAGCCTGTAAACTACATCATACCACCCGACTGCAATAGTAATATTCCTTTCTACAATCATAACCATTGCCCAAGCATCACGTGGTGCGATAATGGAGATCTACTAGCTATCTGGTTTTCTGCCAATCAAGAGAATGGCCGCGAAATGGTAATATTAGGTAGCCGCCTTCGAAATGGCAATGCAACATGGGATCCGGCTTCATTATTTTTCAAAGTGCCCGATCGTAACATGACCGGTTCTGCACTATTTAACGACAAACAAGGTAGACTTATTCACACAAACGGAGTAGAGGCCGCCGGCGATTGGCAAAATCTGGCAATGGTGCAGCGAACAAGCGCCGATAATGGCGCAACATGGAGTAAGCCTCGATTAATCGGGCCCGAACATAAGAAAAGGCATCAGGTTATATCGGGAACAATCCGGACTAAAGCCGGATACCTTATCCAATTGGCAGATGCGAGCCCCGAAAGTAATGGAGGTACAGCAATGCACATAAGTAAAGATAATGGACAGACATGGCAAGACCCGGGAGAAGGAAAAGCTAATAATTTTACCGAAGGTGATAAAGGCGGAAGCATAGCTGGTATCCATGCCGGTATTGTCGAACTTTCGAATGGGAACTTGATGGCACTAGGCAGAGGAGATGCAATACAGAACAAAGATAGTCTGTGGAGAATGCCTATGAGTATATCCTCCGATCTTGGCGAAAGCTGGACATATTCGGCATCCATATTCCCTCCGATTGACGGTGGGCAACGTTTAGTGCTCATGAAGCTTAACGAAGGTCCTATTATGTTGATTTCATTCACCAATCATCCCTACCGATTAAAAAACAATGGTGAAAGAGGGATGGAATTTACTAATCCGAAAGGCGAAAAATACAACGGAGAGGGAATGTATGCAGCTCTTTCTTGGGATGACGGTAAAACTTGGCCTGTAAAGAAACTGATAACTGACGGGAAAGAACGTTTACTTTACGGACAGGCATGGACCGGATTTTTCCTGATGAATGAAACTCAAGCCGAACCCCAAGGTTATCTGGCGGCAACACAATCGCCGGACAATATAATACATTTGATTAGCAGCGGCATTCATTATCAGTTCAATCTGGAATGGCTAACAAATAAAAGCAATAGCAAATAAAATATAAACATTATATCTATCATAACATGAAAAAGTATTTGTATATCCTATTCTTTCCATTGCTAGTATCTTGTTCTTCTACCTATTTTCTATCGACGCTTAGCTCGAATAGTGAAGACGTAGAGCAAGTAGAAAATGGAGATTTCTTAATAGAAAAAGACAGCCTATGGATTGCCTATTGCTTCAATGGCGAAAGTGCCCCTATCCAGATTACAGTATTTAATAAATCGAGACAACCCCTGTATGTCGATTGGCAAAAATCAGCCCTAATCGTTAATGATGTAGCATTTACCTATGGAGGTGAAAAGCTGGAAATGGGAGGCAATGTAAATGGCTATTTTATAGATGATATGCCTATGCTTTATAATAGTGTCGGTGAATTTCAGGGTGATTTTAGGGGAAACATAAACTTACCGAAATATATAAGTTTTATTCCTCCAAACACGATGATTAGTCACAAACCTCTTCGTTTGACAGGAGTAGACCTCGAAGTTATCCCCAAAAAGGAATATAAGAATATGCTAATGACTGATAAAAATGATCAGACTGTGAAGGTTAAACAAGTAAACTTCGAAGAAGAAAATACTCCTCTGAAATTTAGAAGTTATCTGACCGTATATGCGGAAAATAACAAACCCATGTTTTTTGAACAAAGCTTCTATTTGAAAAATATAATAAAATCGACATCTCTTACGCCAAAATCTATGTCTAAGGAGTTGGCAGAAAGAGGAGATTTGTTCTATATCGAAAAACCTGCAAATACTACGTTCGCAAATATATTTCTAGGGACTAGCCTTGTAGTAGGTGCAGTCGCTCTGGATGTGATGGTTAATACAAATAATTACTAATAATAATTATACTATTATTCTTGCCTAATCAGGATGATAGTACAGCCTTTAACTTTCCATTATCTTATACTCTTTTTGTCCAAAGAAATAACTAACTTTGCGGCAAAGTAAAACTGCAAAAAAACAGTCATGGAATACAATTTTAAAGAGATCGAAAAACGCTGGCAAAAGTATTGGATAGATAACAAAATTTATAAAGTATCGGAAGATACTGCCAAACCTAAATATTACGTCCTCGACATGTTCCCCTACCCTTCGGGAGCGGGTCTTCATGTAGGACATCCACTAGGCTATATAGCATCAGATATTTATTCAAGATACAAACGTCTACAAGGCTTCAACGTTCTCCATCCGATGGGTTACGATGCCTACGGACTCCCGGCAGAGCAATATGCGATACAAACCGGACAACATCCGGCTATCACAACTACTCAAAATATCAAAAGATACCGTGAGCAATTGGATAAGATTGGATTCTCTTTCGACTGGAGCAGGGAAATACAAACCTGCGACCCTAAATATTATCACTGGACGCAGTGGGCATTCATCCAAATGTTCAATTCGTACTATTGCTTCGACGAACAACAAGCCCGACCTATACAGGAGCTTATCGATGTATTTGAAGCACAGGGTACACAAGGTATGAATATTTCTTGCACTGAAGAATTGTCGTTCACTGCTGACGAATGGAAAAACAAGAACGAGAAGGAAAAACAAGAGATATTACTTAATTACCGCATAGCTTATCTGGCAAACACCAGAGTTAACTGGTGTCAGGAATTAGGAACCGTATTGGCAAACGACGAAGTGATCAACGGATTATCCGAACGCGGAGGCTATCCTGTCGAGCAACGTATCATGCGCCAATGGAGTCTGCGCGTATCTGCCTATGCTCAACGTCTGTTAGATGGTTTAGAAAAAATAGACTGGAGCGATTCAATAAAAGAAACGCAAAAGAACTGGATCGGTAAAAGCGTAGGTGCGGAAATGAAATTCAAAGTTAAAGATTCGGATATTGACTTCGAAATCTTTACTACACGTGCCGATACTATCTTTGGGGTTACATTCATGGTACTGGCTCCCGAAAGCGATTATGTATCTATGATAACTACCGATACTCAAAAAGCTGATGTAGATAAGTATGTAGAAGCCACAAAACGCCGTACAGAGCGTGAACGCATTGCAGACAAAAAGGTATCGGGTGTATTCTCGGGGGCTTATGCCATCAACCCGTTGAACGGCAAAGAAATCCCTATATGGATTTCGGATTATGTACTTGCCGGATATGGAACAGGCGCTATTATGGCTGTACCTGCACACGATAGTCGTGACTATACATTTGCTAAACATTTCGGTTTGGAAATCCTTCCTTTGATAGAAGGTTGTGATGTATCGGAAGAAAGCTTCGATGCAAAAGAAGGCATCATGGTGAACTCTGGATTCTTAAACGGATTGACAGTAAAAGAAGCAATAGAAAGAACAAAAGAATATATCGAAGAGAAAGGTCTTGGCCGCCTGAAAACGAATTTTCGCTTACGCGATGCAATCTTCTCACGTCAACGTTATTGGGGTGAGCCATTCCCTGTTTATTACAAGGACGATATGCCTTACATGCTTCCTATCGATAAGCTTCCTTTAGAATTACCGGAGATAGATAAATTCTTACCGACCGAAACAGGTGAACCACCTCTTGGTCGTGCTACTAAATGGGCATGGGATACGGTAAATAATAAAGTGGCTGATACTACCCAAATAGATAATAAAACAATATTTCCTTTAGAGCTTTGCACCATGCCGGGTTTTGCGGGATCGTCAGCCTATTACCTACGCTACATGGATCCGAACAACGATCAAACATTAGTTGCTAAAGACAAGAACGAATATTGGCGTAATGTCGATCTATATATCGGAGGTACGGAACATGCTACAGGTCATTTGATTTATAGTCGTTTCTGGAATAAATTCCTATTCGACATTAACGTAGCTTGTGAAGATGAGCCATTCAAGAAGCTTATCAATCAAGGAATGATACAAGGACGAAGCAGTTTTGTATATCGCATTAATGGTACAAATAAATTTGTTTCGCTAAACCTGAAGGATCAATACGAGACTACGCAACTGCATGTGGATGTAAATATAGTCGATAACGACGTTTTAGATTTAGATAAATTTAAAGCATGGAGACCAGAATTTGCCACAGCAGAATTTGTATTAGAAGATGATAAATATATCTGTGGGCACGGAGTAGAAAAGATGTCCAAATCACTATTCAATGTTGTAAATCCTGATGATATTGTAGAAAAATATGGAGCCGACACGCTTCGTATATACGAAATGTTCCTTGGACCATTAGAGCAATCGAAACCATGGGATACAAACGGCATCGATGGGGTCAATCGTTTCCTACGCAAAATGTGGGGCTTGTTCTACAAAAACGATCAATTTGTAGTTACAGACGAAGAACCGACCAAAGACGAGTTAAAAGCTTTACATAAATTGATAAAGAAAGTAACGGGCGATATTGAAACATTTTCGTTCAATACTTCAGTCGCTGCCTTTATGATTTGTGTAAACGAATTGAGCGCATTAAAATGCAACAAACGCACTATCCTAAAAGATCTGATTATAACGCTTGCACCATTTGCACCATTTGTTGCCGAGGAACTTTGGAATGCTTTAGGCAATACTGAATCGGTTTGCGATGCACAATGGGTAGCATACAACGAGAACTATTTGATAGAAGACGTTGTTAACTATACGATTTCTTTCAATGGTAAAGCACGATTCACAATCGAGTTTGCAGCAGATACTGCAAATGACGAAATAGAAAAAACGGTTTTAGCCCACCAAAGCGCAGAGAAATGGCTGGAAGGAAAAACCCCGAAGAAAGTAATTATTGTACCTAAGAAAATTGTAAATATCGTTCTATAAAAGAACCTATGCCAAAAAGATATTTAAAAGAGTTTTATTGGAAAGACTATCTGAATATTACGATAGGTCTTATCCTCTATGCTGTGGGGCTTATCGGGTTTATCAAACCGGGAGGCATAGTAACCGGTGGACTGGCTGGGGTTGCCCTGTTAGTTGAATATTCGGCAAAAATACCATTACAATATACCTACTTCAGTGTCAACTGTATATTACTGATTATAGCATTAAAAGTGCTGGGCGTTAAGTTTCTTGTAAAAACAATATATGGAGTTTTTGTTTTAACCGGACTACTAACATTGTGTCAGACATATATTACGGGACCCATCATAGAAGAAGAACCTCTTCTCTCGGGAGTGATTGGCGCTATGATGTGCGGATCAGGCATAGGAATGGTTTTCACAGCTAATGGAAGTACGGGAGGTACGGATATCATAGTGGCTCTCATCAATAAATACAAGAATATCGCTTTTGGGCGAGGTATGCTGTTATGCGATTTTATAATTATCTGCTGCTCTTATCTGGTATTTCAGGACTATCAAAAAATAATAGCCGGACTTATTGTTATGGGCGTTATGACCTACTCTATCGACATGGTCATAAATGGTTTCAGGCAATCAGTGCAGGTACTTATCTTCTCCGAAAAATATGAGATTATTGCTAATGCTATCAATAAAGAATTGCATAGAGGCTGTACCGTACTCGACGGAATGGGATGGTACTCAAAAAAACCAACTAAGGTAATCGTAGTTTTAGCCAAAAGATCGGAAGCAATCGATATGTTCCGATTGATAAAAAGTATCGATGAAAAAGCATTTATCTCGCAAAGCACTGTGCGAGGCGTGTATGGGGAAGGTTTTGATCAAATAAGATAACAAAATCATGATGGCAGAAGGGCATTGTAAAAACTGTGGCAATACGACGAAAAATAGTTATTGCGATATATGCGGACAATCTGCCAAAACAGAGCGTATCAGTTCCCATTATCTCTGGCACGAAATACAACATGGTATATTCCACGTAGATAAAGGTATATTCTATACCATAAGAGAACTTTTCGTAAGACCCGGAGACACATTAAAAGAATACCTGGCGGGCAAAAGGGTAAACCACTTCAAACCGCTTGCTTTTGTGGCTATACTTGCCACTATATACGGCTTCATCACGCATTACTTCCACATCTACCCTGAGATGAAGGTAATAGCGACAACTGACACAAATGCATCAGTTGATTACTCTGCGACTATACTCGATTGGATATACACGCACTATTCGTTGTGTATGTTCCTTACGATCCCCTTTATAGCCACCTGCTCCTATCTGCTTTTTCGCAAGAATGGGTATAATTACTTTGAGCATCTCATCATTTTCTCCTATATAACAGGTCAGCAAATAATTATATATCTTTTGTGGTGTCCTGTAAATTACTTTTTCCCTGCATCGTGGAGTTTTGGAATTGCAATGTTGACCTCTACCATATATGCAGCATGGGTACTTACTCAATTATTTAAGAAATCGTCATGGACTAAAGCAGCTCTTAAAGCAACACTCTGCCTTATTCTTACTCAGATAGTGTTCCTTATCATAATGATGGTTGTAGTAATTATAATACTATTAACAAAGTACTATATATAATGAATATCAATGGAAAACATATTATTCTCACAGGAGCGTCCGCAGGCATAGGATACGAGATTTTAAAGATACTGACGACTTACAAAAATGTGAAAATAATAGCCGTTGCCCGCCATGTCGATATGATTAAAAGTGTTGAAGGTGTTGTCTTTCCTTTTGTTGCAGATGCCAGTACACAAGAAGGTGTCGATTCCATTTTCACTTTTGCCCGCGAGACAATCGGACGTATAGATCTGTTTATAGCAAATGCAGGATTCGCATATCTCGAAAAACTCGATGCACCAAACTGGAAACACATAGAAAACATATACAACCTCAATACCGTTTCACCGATTTATTCTTTACAGCAGTTAATAGAGGAAAAGGCAGATAACAAGGCTTTTGTTTGTATTATATCAGGCGCAGGATTCGTTTCGCTGCCCGGCTATTCTCTTTATTGTTCTACAAAGGCAGCACTACATCATTTTATAGAAACATACAGGTATGAGCAAAATAAAAATCTACAAATAACAGCAGTATATCCAATAGCAACACATACCGATTTCTTCGATAAAGCAACAGGAGAGGCAGATACTCCCTTACCTTGGCCTAATCAAAATGCAAAAACAGTCGCACGTAAAATAGTAAAAGGCATAGAGAAAGGGCAGAAAAGAATATATCCATCGTTACTATTTCGCATATTTTATCCTATAGGAAGAGCATTCCCCGTATTTTTGAAGCTATATTCGTTAATGGAAAAGAGGAAAGTAAGAAATTGGTTATAATCTGCTTGCCTTATACCTTTCAAATATCTTATACCCTAATATTCCGATCATTATACCGAAAGCCATCCCACACAAAATATCTAACGGATAATGTTTTGCCAGATATATACGGCTGTAAGCGACTGCGGTAGCCCAGCTCAATATAGCACAAGTATATATCTTATTCCGGAAAAACAACAAAGAGAAGACAGCCATACAATATGAAGATGATGAATGCGAAGAGAAAAAGCTATAACTGCTCTCGTATTCTTCGATAGCATGAAGAATGTCACTCCATGCTTCGATATGTATCGGACGGGCGCGGGCAACAAATAGCTTCAGTATATTGGTCAGTACAATGCAAGCACCAACCGAAAAGACGAGGAATACAGGTGCAGATTTACGCCAGACACCTCCTTTATAAATCATGAAGAAGATAATTAACAGACATACAATTGTCCACGAAGTAAAAGAACTTAAACCAAGCATAATAGGATCCAACCAATCGTAATGTTTACTATTAAGATAAAGTAAAAGCTCTTTGTCCCAGTCTATAATAGTTGATAAATGCATAAATAATCCGGTAATATTTAATTCGAGAACAAAGTAAAGCGTTTTATGTTTAATCAGATAGATATAAACATATTTTATAGCGTATCGAAAAACCCTATGTTGCAACATACATAAGGTATCAAATATTATTTTACCTTTGAATCATTAACATACTAAATAACCATATCATGAAAAGTAGTGCCAGAAAAACTCTTGATGAATTTATTATCGAAAGACAAGACGACTTTCAGTATTCTACCGGAGAACTCTCAAGACTCCTTAACTCTCTCCTATTAGCAGCAAGAGTTGTTAGCTATAAAATTAACAAAGCAGGTTTGGTTGATATTATTGGTGGTGTAGGGAGCACTAACATACAAGGGGAAGACCAGCAGAAGCTCGACTTATATGCCAATGATGTATTCATCCAAACACTTGTCAATAGAGAAATCGTATGCGGTATAGCTTCGGAAGAAAATGATAACTTCATAACAATACAAGGCTTCGACGAAGGTCATAATAATAAATATGTTGTACTGATGGATCCTTTGGACGGATCTTCGAATATAGAAGTGAATGTATCTGTAGGAACAATATTCTCGGTTTATCGCCGGGTGTCACCAGTTGGCACACCAGTCGCTATGTCTGACTTCTTACAGCCGGGCGACAAGCAAGTAGCAGCGGGGTATATCCTCTATGGAACATCTACCATGTTCGTTTACACAACCGGGCGTGGTGTAAATGGATTTACATTGAATCCTGCTATCGGAAGTTTCTACCTGTCACACCCTAAAATGACCTGCCCTAAAGATGCCAATATCTATTCGGTAAATGAAGGCAATTATGTTCATTTTCCACAGGGAGTGAAAGATTATATTAAATACTGCCAAGAGGAAAAAGAAGATCGCCCTTATACATCACGATACATCGGAAGTCTGGTATCGGATTGTCATCGTAATCTTATAAAAGGTGGAGTATATTTCTATCCATCCACATTCAAAACCCCGAAAGGCAAGCTGCGTCTGCTCTACGAATGTAACCCTATGGCATTTATTACCGAACAAGCAGGCGGAAGCGCAAGCGATGGGAAAAGACGTATAATGGAAATAGAACCAACTGAACTCCATGAACGCACGCCGTTTTATTGTGGCAGCACAAACATGGTAGAGAAAATTAAAGACTTTATACAAAAAGCTGAAGAAAAAGAAAAGAAATAATTTTACACTAAAAGCCCCTATTATCAACTTTAAGATATTATAGGGGCTTTAGATTACATCATACCATGGAATTCAATTATCAACTCGAAGAGAAAGACTTTCTCTATTTTCAACTTTATTTTGCGTCGAAGAGCCCCCAGATAAAAAAGCAACGTTCAACAGCCCGCATGCTGGGAGCGATAGTATTATTTCTGATGGCAATTTTATTCTTTGCTACAAATGAGCGGTTTGAGGCTTATTACTTTCTAGCTTCTACTGTTATTATCCTGATGGTCTATCCTTATCTTTCTGCTTTGGCATTGAAATACTCTTTCAAAAAATTCGTAAAAAACAATTATAGAGAAGAGTGCCCCAAATCGATTAGATTGAAAATAGATCATGCCACGATAGAGTCTATCGAAGAAAAAGGACATAGTAAATTCGACATCAGAGATCTAACGAAAATTACTGAGATAAAGAATTATTTCTTTATACACACCGATGAAATTACTGCCATTATAATCCCAAAAAATCAACTGGAAAATACAGATAATATACGGAATTATTTAAGTAGAATAGCCGACGATCATAATATACCATTCGATAACGAACCAAATTGGAAGTTTAAATAAATCTTATTTAGCGAATTTTATATTTAAAAAGTGCTTTTTTCATCGGAGGATTGCAAACTCAAGATTACATTTTAGTATATTTGTAGAGATATAGTGGTCAATTAAGGCTACCTATTGAGACTAAATATTTATCATATCTACAATACATTTAAATTATGGACTTAATAAAGCAAATCATTGAACGAGCCAAATCGAATAAACAACGTATTGTCCTTCCGGAAGGCACAGAAGAAAGAACAATAAAAGCAGCAGACCAACTTCTTAACGATGGTGTAGCGGATATTATTCTGATTGGAAACCCGTCGGAAATACAAAGTTTAGCGACAAAACTTAGCCTAAAAAACATAGACAAAGCGACAATTATTGATCCACTTAATTATAGTCAAAAAGAAACATATGCAAATCTACTTTTCGATTTACGAAAAGCGAAAGGTATGACTATCGAGCAAGCAACCAAACTGGCAGAAGACCCATTGTATCTTGGCTGTTTAATGATTAAAAACGGTGATGCTGATGGCGAAATAGCAGGAGCACAGAATACAACAGGCGATGTACTTCGTCCTGCCCTTCAAATTATAAAAACTGCACCCGGAATTAGTGTTGTATCAGGAGCATTCTTAATGTTTACACAAAATAAGGAATACGGAAAAGATGGATTGCTGTTCTTTGCAGATTGTGCAGTAACCCCCGATCCAACTGCTTCGCAACTAGCAGAAATCGCTGTAGCCACAGGACATACAGCTCGTGCACTTACAGGTGAAGAGCCTCAAGTGGCTATACTTAGTTTCTCATCGAAAGGCAGTGCGAAACACCCACTGGTTGATAAAGTAATAGAAGCTACTCAATTGGCACAAAAAATAGATCCTACTTTAAGTCTTGATGGCGAATTACAAGCCGACGCAGCAATTGTACCTTCGGTAGGTGCAAGCAAAGCACCGGGGAGTAAAGTAGCAGGACATGCAAACGTATTGGTATTCCCTTCGCTAGAAGTGGGTAACATTGCTTACAAACTTGTGCAACGATTAGGAAATGCCGAAGCGGTAGGTCCTATTCTTCAAGGAATGGCAGCACCGGTGAATGACCTTTCGCGTGGATGCTCGGTGGATGATATCTATAAAATGGTAGCAATAGCAGCTAACCAAGCTATCGCAGCAAAGAATAAATAATAAAAATCAACTAAATTATATATGGCAGAAATTATAGAACCTATCGAAGAATTCGGACTGAGCCGTAAGGACAGAAAAAAGTCTCTCTTCACAAAAATAGGAGTTGTCGGATGCGGACACGATGGTAGAAGTATCGTTAGCCTGACAGCCCTTTCGGGGATGGAAGTTATCTTTATTGAAGTTTCACAAGAAAGAATACAAGAAGCCCTAAAAGATATAGAACACGGTTTGGATACCAAGATCGAAAACTGGGGACTGACTCAAAGTGAGAAACGAGGAACTATGGCGCGCATAAAAGGCTCGCTCAGCTATGGTGACCTCCGCGATTGTGACTTTGTAATAGAATGTATCCGTTACGAAGCTAATGGAGAGAGAAGTACCGAGTTGCGAAAAGAAGTATTCAGAAATCTCGAACAGGTATTATCTGCCGAATCGATTATTGCTACAAATGCAACAACCGTAATTATCAGCGAACTAGCTGCCGAGTTAGTACATAAAGAAAGATGTATCAGTCTACATTTCCCTGTAGCGCACAACGAAGCACGCTTACTGGAAGTTGTCAGCGGAACCTTCACGTCCAAAGAGGTACTTGAAAAAGTAAACCTCTTTGCCAACATGATAAAATACACCCCTATTTCCGTACACGAAAGTAGCGGACTTGTTAGTCTTCGCCTGATGATAACAATGCTAAACGAAGCTTGTCAGATTTGGATGGAGAACGTAGCCTCTATGGAGGATATCGACAAAGAGTTTACCATCATCTATGGTCAACGTTATGGAATTTTCCATATGGCAGATATTATCGGAATAGAAAAAACCGTAATGCTGATGGAAGACATGTTTCATGAGTATGGAGACAAAAAATACAAAGCATCGCCAATACTATGGCGTTTATACCGGTCGAAACAAACAGGTGTACAGGCTGGAAGAGGTTTCTATATATACGATGAAACAGGTAAACAACTTGGTCCAAACAAATTAATTTAAGAGCATGAAGATATTAGTATTGAACTGCGGTAGTTCTTCTATCAAATATAAGCTTTTCGACATGAAAAGCAGTGAAGTATTGGCTCAGGGAGCAATCGAAAAAATCGGATTAAAAGGGTCTTTCATGAAATTCCCTCTTCCCAATGGAGACAAAGTAATTCTCGAAGGTGAGATACTTGAGCATCAAGCAGGTATAGAGTATATATTAGGTGTATTAACAAGTGAGAAATATGGTTGTATTAAATCGCTCGACGAAATAGAAGCCGTAGGTCATCGGGTAGTGCATGGTGGAGAGAAATTCAACAATAGTGTATTGCTTACAGATGAAGTGATTCTGCAAGTGGAAGAGTGTATAGAACTAGCTCCTCTACATAACCCACCGAATCTTGCCGGTATATATGCCGTAAAAGAATTGATGGGAGACATCCCTCAAGTAGGTGTTTTTGATACAGCATTTCATCAAACAATGCCACCAAAATCTTATATGTACGGATTACCTTATTCATTATATGAAAAGTATGCCATACGCCGTTACGGTTTCCACGGAACAAGCCACCGCTATGTCTCACGTAAAGCATGCGAATTATTAGATGTTCCGTATGAAGAACAACGTATCATCTCTGCCCATATAGGTAACGGAGGCTCACTTGCTGCTATCAAAGACGGCAAGTCGATAGATACCACCATGGGCATGACCCCTGTGGAAGGATTATTAATGGGAACGCGTTCGGGAGACGTAGATGCCGGTATAATCTCTTTCGTAATGGAAAAAGAGAATATTGGTACACAGGCAATATCTACTCTTGTTAACAAACATAGCGGCCTACTTGGTATATCCGGTGTATCGTCCGATATGCGCGAAGTACAGTCGGCTATGAAAGCAGGAAATGAAAGAGCAAAACTAGCTTTCGATATGTTTGAATATCGCATCAAAAAATATGTTGGGGCTTACGCTGCTGCACTAGGCGGAGTTGATATCCTTATCTTCACAGGAGGAATCGGTGAAAACCATTCTATATCACGCGAGATTATTTGTGGCAACATGGAGTACATGGGTATAGAACTTGATCTGGATAAAAACAATGAAATTCACGGAGAAGAAGCTGTCATCAGCACTCCTAATTCAAAAGTGACAGTAATAGTCGTACCTACTGATGAAGAGTTTATGATTGCTTCAGACACTATGGAAATAGCAGGTAACTAACTGTAAATAAAGAACAATCTATATTTTATATAATTATTAGGGCAGCAGTTGTTGCCCTAATTTTATTATTAAAATATTTTAACAATATATGTATGAAATAAGACTATTTAGCTTGTTTTATTCACATTGTTTAAGTAAGAAACCTTAAACAGGAGCGGTTTTGAGGGCTATAAAGTTAAACAAATTTAAGTGCGTCTAATTAACCCCCTAATTGTTTGGAGTTGCATTTCGTTTGCTGTACATTTGTAATGTGTTTTTCATAGTATTAGATTTAAGGTTAACAATGAAGATTGGTTGTCGTGATGACAACCTTTTCTTTTTTTATAGCATACAGCATTTTAAATAGATATTTACTGGAAACTATATCGTTTTGAATTATAATAACTACCAACGACTAATTAATAGTCATCAGCCTCCACATAGTAATAGCTTAATTTTAGAATAATATTAAATCATAGATTTGTCTTAAGATTTAAGTTATTAATTAAATTTGCTATTATGAGAACAAGACTATTAATTACACTATTAGCGCTAACTTCTATTTTCGCTCAAGCGAGAGACTTTTTTTCGCTGAAAGATTTACAACCAAATGACACATTCAGAATTAAAATAACTTTAGCTGATGGAATAGTCGGTCATAGTTCTATTTGGGATTTTGATCAGGTGCAAAAAATAGAAATACAATTCGACGTACTGTCAGTAAATAAAGATTCTATCAGGCTGGGTGTTAAACCAACTAATTGGTTTGTACATTTTCAGGATGAGAATCAATATAATCCATATAGCCTCTTTCAATTCTATAGTTATTATGATTCTTACTTTTTAGGTCCTTGGAATGGGGAAAAAGGGTTTTACTTATTTAAAGATAACAATGTCGTCGTTACAATAAATAAAAACAACGGAGACTTTTCCACAACCTTTATTCCCATACCAGAGGAAAAGGAAGGGTATGGCCATGTAAGAAGAAACTGGTATAGCGATTTACCACAAATGTCAACAGGACTAAAAATAAGAGATAATAGTGCTCCATTTGCAAGTATTTCATTAGATTTTGAGAAAGTTCTAAACGCATCTGTCCAAGGATTTATAGGCAGTTGGATCAAAAAAAGCAAAGACGGCAATCCGATGCCATGGTTCGTTGATTTAATGGATATTATAACACCGGTTGTACAAAAACCAATTTTTGTACAAATAGTCTCTGCTTCGTTCGATCTTTATCCTAATATACATCTGTCATACAAGCCTTCAAAGGATATACCCGAGGATAGGATATTTATTGTGAATGGCAGTAAAAAAATCAGACCTATAAAAAAAGAACCAAATGGCACATATATTTTTAACTTTTTCATATCCTCACCCAAGCGATTAAGTATCAATGATATTTTATTAGATGTTACTCCCGACGATTCGCAGAATATAATATATAATACTACAACAAACAATTATACGTTCGAAGGTAAGGGATCTGCAAACAGTGCTTATACTAATGCGATAGTAAAACTTTATAGTACACCGTCCGAATTATATGAAAACAATCGGATAGAAGAACTTACACCGCAACAGATAGATGATTTTTTTAAGCTCAAAGAAACTTCCTATAAGGTTGTATTGGCAAACCATGCCAAGGGTATGAACAAGTACTGGATAAGATCAGCAGAATTGTCATACGATTATTGGTTTGCATCACAAAGATTATACCTTGACAATGAAATGACGAAGCAAAATCTCGGAAGAGGAATAAATCGTATACCTCAACACCCGATTCCGTGGTATAGTCCCAAGTTTGCGAATCTATTCCCAATTACCGATTATTTATATCAGCCTTACACCTACGATGATTTTCTGAATAACTACTTCAGCTATAAGGCATGGCAGACTAATGATGATATGCTTACCGGAATGAGGTACCTTCAGGAACATATTCCCAAATATTACTTTGCAGATGCTATATTTGGGGGTTATCCGCGATTTTATTTGACAGGAGAAACCCTCAAATATTTAATGACAGGCTTTCACTTGAGTGATAGCCAGAGAGAATATGAAGATTTTTTGAGAAAATGTTATCAACCTGAAATACGAGAAACTATAATTGCCATGCGTGAACAATTGGAGAAAGTGGAACCCGGAGCGAATATTAAAAATCTTGATCTTGCCATTCAACAAGATATTCCACTAAAAGACAAAGCAGACGGCTACATCGTTTTACTTGTAGATGACGAATTCAACGAAACCATTGAGGGAAATCTGAAAAATACAAATGAGAATATAGATAAGGAGAACCTAAAGGATAAAATCAAATTATGTATTATTACATCAGATTCCCAAAAAGCATTTTTTAATGATAAAACGGACATCCACTTTGTATCCGATACAAAATTATACGACTATTACGATAAAGTTATCAGCAGGAAAGGAGACTACATCATAATGAGGGATGACGGAACTATTATAGACAGGACTTTAGGAAATTACAATGATTCAGGTCATTTCATCACCAATATTATAAAGACAGATATTGAAAAGCAAAAAAATCAACACACTGCCTCAAACGGTATGTTGACCCCAGTTATTTTGTCCTCACTTTTCTCTATGGTCGTAACATTCTTTATCGTACGTTTGGTTATTAAACGACGCGAACGAATCCGCAGGCATATATCCGAACTTGAACTAAAGGCTATCCGCGCTCAAATGAATCCACACTTCACATTCAACGCATTAGGTTCGATACAGAATCTCATAAATCAGAAAAAGAATAAAGAGGCTAACGATTATTTAGTTAACTTTGCTAAATTGCTTCGTATGGTATTGTCAACATCCGAAAAAAGGCTTATTTCTCTTTCGGAAGAAATAGAACAATTGGAGCTGTATCTTCGTCTCGAACAGTTGCGTGTCCCTTTCCTCTATACTATTAATGTGGATAAGAATATTTATATAGAGAATGAGGAGATTCCCGGAATGCTCATTCAACCAATTGTTGAAAATGCAATTAAACACGGGATTGTACCCAAAGGCGGCGGACAAATAAAATTGAATTTCAACCTTATCGGCCATGTACTGTATGTTATCGTCACAGACTCGGGGTCGGGATGTTTCCAATCTGAAAATACTTCGCCAAGCGGTTTCGGTTTACAGGCAGTACACGAGCGCTTGAAATTGTTGAGTAAGGAACTTAATTTGGAAATAGGGATGAAAATAGAAAACATTGCGACAGATGGTAAAACAACAGGGTGTATGGTGACAATATCCATACCTGTTTAATATTTGATGATAAATGATTAATATCCCTATACGCGCAATTATTGTAGAAGATGAGCAGAATAACCGCGAGAACCTGCAAAAACTTCTTGCTAAATATTGCTCTTCTATGGAAATAATTGGTTTGTGTACATCTGCGCTCGAAGGCCGGCAAAAGATCGTTGAACTCAGACCCGATTTGGTTTTTCTCGATATAGAGATGCCGGGAGGCGATGGTTTCTCAATGCTCGAAAGTCTTTGTATATTTGACTTTGAAGTGATATTTGTAACAGCTTTCACCAGTTATGCCATTAAGGCAATCAAGTTTTCGGCTCTTGATTACATCGTAAAACCAATAGATATAATGGAACTTCTCAAAGCGGTTGACAAAGCAAAAGAAAAAATTCATAAAAAACAGCAAAACTCCCGAATGCACAATCTGCTGGACAACAGAAACAGGGAAGGAAATAAAAAAGTGATTGCCTTACCATTGTCGGATAAAATTGAATTTGTTGAAATAGCCAATATCATACATTGCCAAGCGGATGGAAACTACACGTTTTTTCATCTTAAAGACGGAGTAAAACTATTGATTTCCAAAACACTAAAGGAGTATGACGAATTACTTTCCCCTTTAAATTTCCTAAGAGTACATCAATCTCATCTGATAAATCTCGATGAAGTAAAAAGTTTCGTAAAAACTGATGGGGGATATATTCAAATGAAAGATGGCACAAGTATAACCATATCCCGACAAAGAAGAGAAATGGTACTTCGCATTTTACATAAGAATGACTTCAAAGTTCGATAAACAATAATCAAGATAAATACTGCACTAAAGCATGGGCACAGGGAAAAAGTTTTGCTCATCATTACTTCAAGAAAAACAATTGAATATCAAGGTAAAACAATAAATACACATATGGATTTCAGAACAAAAGTAGAGATACAATCATCAGATTTAGACATTACTCATCACAACAGATTAGTAATGCTGGGCTCTTGCTTTATCGAAAGCATTGGCGAAATGTTAGAAAATAGTAAGTTTACAGTCAATCTCAATCCTTTTGGCATACTATACAATCCGCAGTCCATAAGTCAGGCATTACATATATTGATAGATGGCAAACCTTTTGCAAAGGAGGATATATTTGAATACAAAGGACTGTTTCATAGTTACCACCATCATAGCCGATTCTCGAATACCGATAAAGATGAATGTTTGGCAAAGATTAATCAAAGCCTCAAGTTTGGCTCCGATGATCTAAAAAAAGCCGATATCCTTTTCATCACATTCGGCACTGCCTATGTATATAAATCGAAAGAATTAGATCTAATAGTCAGTAACTGCCATAAATTGCCTGCGACACAATTTGACCACTATAGACTTGATGTGGATACAATAGTAAATGACTGGAACAATCTGATAAACGAATTACAAACGATAAATCCCAAGCTTAAGATACTATTTACAGTAAGCCCTATTCGCCACTTTAAAGACGGAGCTCATGAAAATCAGCTTAGTAAATCGACTTTACTGCTGGCTGTAGATGAAATATGTAAACAAAATAAGAATACAGATTATTTCCCATCATACGAGATTGTACTGGACGAACTGCGCGACTACCGCTTTTACAACGAAGATATGATACATCCCAACACCACTGCCATCAAATATATTTGGGAAAGATTCAGTGAGACTTACTTTAGTAAAGAAACACATTCTATAATCAATGAATGGTTAAAAATAAATTCTGCGATACAGCACCGTCCTTTCAACGAAAATAGCCCGGAACATAAACATTTTTTAAAGCAAACTTTGTTAAGGCTGAATGAATTCAACAAGAAATATCCATACATTTGTTCCGACAAAGAAGTCTCTAACTTAGAGGCGCGTATATAGGATTAAACGACACGCGAAATATGAAATATTCGATAAGCGAAATAGCTAAGATTCTCGATTATAAAAAGTCGGATCTAAATGATTCTACAATTAGCATTCTGTTGACGGACAGCCGTCAATTATTTTTTCCCGCAGAAACTCTTTTTTTCGCACTTACTACAAAAAATAACGATGGACATAAATATGTATCGGAACTTTATAATAAGCAAGTACGCAATTTTGTAGTAAAAACTATTCTACCCGAATGGGCTGATTATACAGATGCTAACTTCATTGTCGTATCTAATACTTTAAACGCCTTACAGCGTTTAACAGCCCATCATCGTAACCGTTTCGATATACCAATCATCGGCATTACAGGTAGCAACGGTAAAACAGTTGTGAAAGAATGGCTCTATCAGATACTTCACGAAAGCTTTAATATCACCCATTCGCCTCGCAGTTATAATTCTCAGATCGGAGTTCCTCTGTCAGTATGGCAAATGAACGATCATACACAATTGGGTATTTTTGAGGCAGGAGTATCCCAGCCCGAAGAAATGGCCAAACTAGAGGGGATTATCCGCCCCACCATTGGTATTCTGACGAATATTGGACAAGCACATCAGGAGGGTTTCAAATCTGTAAAGCAGAAGTGTTTGGAAAAGCTCGAACTTTTCATCAATTGTGATGTCATTATCTGCGAAGAGGAAAATGAATTGATCGACGAATGCATGGAAATAGCATGTTTATCGCAGAAACGACTGACATGGTCGCGCAAGGGATCGAGCAAAAGTCCGTTGTATGTACGCAAGGTAGAAAAGAATAATACCTCAACTACTATTCATTATGCAATGCTTGGTTTTTCTTCGCAAGTTACTATCCCTTTTACTGATAGTGCTTCGATAGAAAATGCTATTCACGTTCTGGCAACTGCCATGTATCTACACATGCCGCTTACCGAGATTAACAGTCGCATGGAAAATCTCGAACCTGTAGCCATGCGGTTGGATGTACGTCAAGGCAAGAATAATTGTACATTGATTAACGACTCTTACAATTCAGATATTAACTCCCTGAACATTGCTCTTGATTTTCTAGCCCAGCGGGCAACCGACAGCAACCAGAAAAAAGTACTTATCTTATCCGATATTCCTCAATCAGGATTATCGACAAAAGAATTGTACTATCTTGCATCTAACCTTGTTATAAATAAAAAGATAGATGTGCTTATCGGTATCGGAAAAGAGATATCGAACCACAAAGATATGTTCAAATCGATCGAAAGCTATTTCTTCGACAACACGAACGATTTTATACTATCCGACCTCTGGCATACCAGTTTCCACGATATGTTTATTTTATTAAAAGGTGCAAGAAGTTTTTCTTTCGAAGCCATTAATAAATTATTGGAAGTAAAAACCCACGAAACTGTTTTAGATATTGATCTGGACGCCATCGTACACAATTTTAATTTTTACAAATCACGCCTCAAACCAAATACAAAAATGATTTGTATGGTGAAAGCTGACGGGTATGGTGCCGGATCGACCGAAATAGCTAAAACGCTTCAATACCACAAGTGCGATTATTTGGCTGTTGCTGTTGCAGAAGAAGGTGTTGCGTTGCGCAAAGCAGGTATTACAGTACCCATTATAGTATTAAATGCAGAAGTAGGAGGATTTGAAGAACTAGCCACGTATTCATTAGAGCCAGAAGTTTATAATTTCAGAATACTTGATGCTTTTATCAAAGAAGCACGGATGCAAGGAATCGTTAATTATCCTATTCATATCAAAATAGATACAGGAATGCATCGCCTTGGATTTACCAAGGAAGATATTTCTGATCTGGAGAATCGCATACAAAAACAAAATGGTGTACGCATACAATCCGTTTTTTCACATCTGGCTGCCAGCGAAAGTTGGGGTTTCGATGACTTCACTACCGAGCAAATAAAAACATTCAGAGAAATAGCCGGAGAGATAGAAAGCACCTGCCAATATCCCATACTAAAACACATCCTAAACTCGGCAGGAATAGAACGCTTCCCCGAAGAGCAAATGGACATGGTGCGTCTAGGTATTAGCTTGTACGGTGTAAGTGCCAGCGGACTGGATGGACTTAGAAATGTTTGTACCCTTAAAACTACCATCTTACAGATAAAACATATCAATAAAGGAGAAACTGTTGGATACGGACGTAAAGGTCATTTCGATCACGATGCTACTATCGCAACCATCCGTATCGGATATGCCGACGGCATCAGTCGCCAGTTTGGCAATGGTACAGGCAGTGTATTGATAAATGGACATACAGCACCTATCGTGGGCAACATCTGCATGGATCTATCGATGATCGATGTAACCGGCATTGATGTAAAAGAAGGGGACACCGTCACCGTTTTCGGTTCCGACTTATCCCTGATTGATCTGGCAAATAAAATAAATACTATTCCTTACGAAATACTTACCTCCATATCACATCGGGTAAAGCATATTTATTATAAAGAATAATTGTTCGTTTATGAACTTTTGATCCTGGCAAGTTGTTAAAATTAGTAACAGAGTTGTAAAAAATAAAACGCCATTATACCTACAACCTCTAAAACTTTTACTATTTTTGTGACATATACATAGTTGCATAAACAATCAATGTCGATAAATCAAACTAACGAATATGCTTAAAAAGAGTTTCGGAGCAGCCCTTCTTTTCTTTTTTGCTGTGACAGGTACTGTTTTTTCCCAACAGTATCTGAGTCTCGAAGATTGCCGTAATCTGGCCATAGAAAACAACAAAGCTCTCAAAATTGCAACAGAACAAGAACGAGTAGCCTATTATGAAAAGAAAGACGCATTTACAAAGTATTTCCCCGATATATCCTTCAATGGAGCCTATCTCAGAAATCAAAAGAATCTGAATTTAATCAATTCAGCAGCCATCCCTTCATCCATAGACATTCCACCTATAGCAATACCTCCGGCCATAAATTATCCGGGAGGCTCAGTGGACATAAGTGATGTAAGAAATCAAATTCTGAAAGCCGGCGAACTAGATATCAAAAATGTATGGGTTGGAGGTTTCAACCTTACCCAACCTATATTTATGGGTGGGAAAATCATTGCATATAATGATTTACGCTCCTATGCCGAAGATCTCGCCAGAACAATGAAAGATACAAAGACAACAGAGGTAATAATGGAAGTCGATCAGACCTACTGGCAGGTTGTATCCATAGCAAATAAGAAGAAATTGGCTGAAGCTTATGTAAATCTGCTGCGAAAAATGGATTCAGATATCGCAGCAATGGAGAACGAAGGTGTAGCAACAAAAGCCGATAAGCTATCTGTAAATGTGAAATTGAACGAAGCAGAAATGACTTTAACCAAAGCAGAGAATGGATTAAGCTTATCAAAAATGTTACTTTCACAAATATGCGGACTTGAAATAAGCGATCAAATAATACTCAAAGATGAGAATATAGAAAGCCTTCCCACAAATGAGAATGAAGCCATTCCAAATATCGACGAAGCTTTAGCAAACAGAACCGAAGTGAGAAGCCTTGAATTGGCAACTAAAATATACGGAAAGAAAGAAAAAATAGCACAAGCCGAATTTATGCCTAATATTGCTTTTATGGCAAATTACATTTGGACCAACCCGAATGGATTCGACGGATTTCAAAACAAATTCGGAGGTATGTGGAACGTCGGTGTAATAGTAAAAGTTCCCCTCAACTTTTTTTCCAGTACAGCTAAATTAAATGTAGCGAAAGCCGAAACACGTATCAAACAATACGAACTGGCTGAAGCCAAAGAAAAGATCAAACTGCAAGTGAATCAGGAAGCATATAAACTGGCTGAAGCAAACAAAAAATTGATTGCCACAACTAAAAATACAGAGAAGGCCGATGAAAACTTAAGGTATGCCAATGTTGGATTCGAAGAAGGTGTTATTTCCGCTGCTGATGCTTTGGCCGCTCATACTGCGTGGATGTCTGCACACTCCGAAATGGTAGACGCACAAATAGACCTTATGCTTTGCAAAATATATCTGAACAAAGCACTGGGACGCAAATTATAAGTAAGCAATAAAACAAAAATATAATGGAGACAGAAAATAAAAAATCAGGATCAAAGCTTATCCCTATCATCGCTTTTTCGGCAGTAATAATAGCCGTGGGGCTATATGGTTTCTTCTTTTTGAATCAGGAAGATAATATCATCCAAGGTGAGGCAGATGTTACCGAAGTACGTATTTCGAGTAAAGTACCGGGACGCATATATAAATACATGGTCGAAGAAGGCAGTTATGTAAAAAAAGGAGACACTCTGGCAATACTAAGCGTACCCGACATCGATGCAAAACTGGCTCAGGCAAATGCTGCTGAATTAGGTGCTGCTGCCCAAAATATGAAGGCGATAAAAGGCGCACGTGTAGAACAGATACAAGGAGCGTATGAAATGTGGCAAAAAGCTACGGTTGGTGTAGAGATTGCCCAAAAATCATTCTCCCGCGTACAAAACCTATATGACAAAGGGGTTGTTACCGCACAGAAGCGAGACGAAGTAGAAGCTCAATATAAGGCAGCAGTTGCAACAGAAAAAGCTGCTAAATCTCAGTACGACATGGCTGTGAATGGTGCCGAGAAAGAAGATAAAGAGGCTGCATTGGCATTGCTAAACAGAGCAAAAGGAGCTGTAGCCGAAGTAGAATCATATATTGCCGAAAGTTATCTGATATCGCCAATAGACGGCAAAATATCCGAGAAGTTTCCAAATGAAGGAGAACTGGTCGGATCAGGTGCTCCGATAATGAATGTAATGAGACTAGACGACAAATGGGGATCATTTAATATCCGAGAAGATCGCTTGAAAAATTTCAAGATGAATGAAATGATCAAAGCTTATGTTCCTGCACTTGACAAAGAAGTAGATATGAAAATCTATTACATCAAAGACTTGGGCTCATACGCAGCATGGAAAGCAACCAAGACAACAGGTCAATACGATAGAAAAACATTCGAAGTAAGAGCCAGATTTACAGGCGACATAGAAGATGTATTACCAGGTATGTCTTTAATAATAAAAGAGTAAAATAACAGAATGGATAGCAATACAGGTTTATTCGCAATCTTCAAAAGAGAGTGGCAACGGATTGTTTCTTCCAAGATATGTATCTGGGGGATATTCGTCACGCCTCTATTATCTATGGTTATTCTACTATGGATGATGAGCAGCGGACTACCTTCGCGCATCCCTATTGCTGTTGTGGATTTAGATAATACTTCTACATCGCGTTCTCTTATCAGGCAATTAGATGCCTTCGAAAAAACAGATATAAAGTTCAAGAGCCTTTCATTCAGAGAAGCACGCCAGCAAATGGAACGGATGGAGGTTTATGCCGTTCTGACGATTCCTCAGAATTTCTCGAAAGATGCTGTATCCGGCAATCAACCGAAATTGGTCTATTATACTAACAATGCATTCCTTATTTCAGGATCATTGCTATTTCAGGATCTAAAAACCGTATCTACTCTTGCAGCTGCAGCCGTTGGATTAAAAACAGGAATAGCAAAAGGCTATACAGAGCTGCAAATAATGCCTATTGTACAGCCCATAACTACACAATCTCACCCATTGGGCAACCCATGGCTCAATTATTCTGTCTATCTTAATAATATGCTTTTACCGGGATTGCTCCAACTACTGATATTGATGTTCACAGTTTCGGCATTGGGTTCGGAAATCAAAGCCGGAACAGGCACCAAACTATTGAAAATGGGGAACAACTCAATACTGAAAGTAATTGCAGGCAAATTACTGCCTTACACAATTATCTTTTCTATTATTGCTTTATTTTTCATGTCCATGTTGTTTTATTACAACCAATTCCCTTTACACAATGGCTTTTGGCCGATGTTTGCAAATTATTTCTGCCTAATTATAGCTGCTCAGGGACTCGGTGTTATTCTGTTTGGTGTATTCCGAAACTATCGGCTGGCTCTCAGCATATCGAGTTTGATAGGAATGGTTACTTTTTCTATCACGGGTTTTTCTTTCTCAGTACTAGCAATGAATCCGAGCCTGTACGCCTTGAGCAATTTATTCCCTTTGCGCCATTTTTTCCTCATATATGTAGATCAGGCTCTCAATGGGATCCCCATAGGATATTCCATGTATCAATATGCAGCACTATTGGCATTTGTGCTTCTTGCATTCTTTTTCTTGGGCGTAATCAAAAAAATGTTCAAGGAAAATGTATATGAATCTTAAGCTAAATAGTATGACAAAATGAAGAAATTATTACTTGACATATATTATGTATGGGTGAATGAACTGAAAGTTGTATTCAAAGACCCTGCTGTGATATTACTATTCTTTATAGTACCTCTCGCCTACCCTGTTTTATATAGTTTTATCTATAACAATGAGACCGTACATAATGTAAAAGCAATAGTTGTCGATGATTCGAACTCTGCCCTTTCACGCGAATTTAAGCGCAAAGTGGATGCAACGGCCGATGTTAAAATTATAGGCTATGCAACCGATATGGAGGAAGCCAAAGAAGCTATGAGGCGAAAAGAGGCTTACGGGATCTATTACATTCCCAGCGATTTTAGCCAAAAGATAAATACAGGGCAACAAACACAGATAGATATATTTGCTGACATGAGCAGCCTGCTCTTTTACAAGGCTTTGCTACTAAGCGCAACGGAGGTTTCTCTTGACATGGGCGCAGATATACGTGTCAGCGAAACCGGTGGAGAAAGCCGCAAAGAAGATGATGTAATTATGCAACCCGTAGAAAACGAATGGATCCCTTTTTATAATATACAAAACGGATTCGCTAGTTTCCTGATACCAGCCATATTGATACTTATTTTACAGCAAACTCTTATCTTGGGCATAAGTACAATAGTAGGCACACATAACGATAAAAAACGCTTCACAATAGCATCGCATACTGCTGCCGGAAAGAACGTAGGCGCATTAAAATTAACGATAGGAAAAGCATTCTGTTACAGCTCGCTGTATATGCTTATTGCCGTATGGGTGTTACGGATAATCCCTTATATATTTAAATTACCACAAATAGGCGATCCTATAACCATAGCAGTGTTCCTGATGCCGTTCTTATTAGCCGCCACTTTCTTCTCAATGACATTGTCTTATTTTTCTTCTCAGCGTGAATTTGCAATGTTATTATTTGTATTTACAAGTGTTATTTTCGTTTTCATATCGGGAATATCATGGCCATGGACAGCCATACCCGCTCCTTTAAAGGCGATAGCATACATTATACCTTCTACCCCCGGCATACATGGTTTTGTTAAAATAAATACTATGGGCTCAACCTTAATTGACGTCTGGCCCGAATATATTGCGTTATGGATTCAGACTGCCATTTATTGTACGACAGCCACTTTTATGTACAAATGGTGGATACAAAATTATGATCCTGAATACAAAGGTTTAAACCGACCTATTTCAAAATAAAAAAAAGGATTGCCTATTCAGACAATCCTTTTCTATTTTAGGAAACAACAGAACTTATCGTCGTTCTATTCCTTCTACATAATTGATAAAGGCTGTATTAACCATTCTATTACCACCAGGGGTCGGATAGTTTCCGGAGAAGTACCAATCACCATTATTTTTAGGACATGCTTTATGCAGGTTTTCAATACTTTGGAAAACAAGCTCTACTTCAGCCTTCGTTCCCGCAGGAGTTAGCATTTCAGCCATTTTAACGGATATATCTTCATCTGTAAATGGAGCATATATTTCCTTTACATAATTTATTATTTCTTCTTTCGGCTTATTCTTTTGCGCCACAGACTTCTTATAGACATCATCGACGAGCGATTCCATACCGCGCTCCTTTAACAGCTCTATGGCTGCTCTAAATGCTGCAAATTCACTCATTCGGGACATATCTATACCATAACAATCGGGATAGCGGATCTGAGGAGAAGAAGAAACAACAATTATTTTTTTAGGGTGTGCCCTGTCAAGCATCTTAATAATACTCTGCTTCAAGGTTGTTCCACGAACAATACTGTCGTCAATTACAACGAGATTATCTTCGTAAGGTTTTACCGAATCGTAAGTAATATCATAAACGTGAGCCGCCAAGTCATCACGGCCACTGTCTTGAGCTATAAATGTTCTTAGCTTTATATCTTTAATAACCACTTTTTCAGTGCGAACACGCATAGATAGAATCCTCTCTAATTCTTCTTCGTTGATCGATGATCCTTTTTGTGTGATTTTACGAAGCTTCACATCATTCATGTGTTTATTGAATGCTTCTGTCATACCAAAGAAAGCAACTTCTGCCGTATTTGGAATAAACGAGAATACAGTATTGCGAATATCCGAATCAATCGCTTTCAATATCTGAGGTAAAAGAAGTTTTCCCAGTTCTTTACGCTCTTTATAAATATCAGCATCTGACCCTCGAGAGAAATAAATACGCTCAAAAGAGCATGGTGCAATATTTTTCTTTGGTTCTTGTATTTGAGAAAATTGGATTGCTCCATTCTTTTTAATAATAATCGCCTGCCCGGGTTGCAGTTCCTTAATATCTTCAACATCTCTATTGAGAGCTGTTTGTATTACAGGACGCTCGGAAGCCACAACTACAATTTCGTCATCGTGGTAGTAGAATGCAGGACGTATCCCCCAAGGATCACGATATACAAACCCATCGCCACAGCCAATCAATCCACCAATTGTAAATCCACCATCCCAATGCGCACTTGCTTTGCTCAGCATAAAATGAACATCAAGATTCTCAGCAATAGCATCATTCAGAGCATTACCTTTTAATCCTTTTTCTTTACTAAGCTTATCGTATTGAAATTGAACCTCTCTATCCAGTCCATGACCCAGCGATTCCAATAAAACAAAAGTATCCGCAAAATTACGTGGATGCTGGCCTTCCTCAAGCAAATCTTGAAATAGTTCATCCACATTTGTCATATTGAAGTTCCCGGCTAGTGTAATATTACGTGAGCGCCAGTTATTGCGTCGTAAGAATGGATGCACATACGACAGTCCGCTTTTACCTGTAGTACTATAGCGGAGATGCCCCAAAAATAATTCTCCGGCAAAAGGAAGATTTAAACTTGCATATTCAGGATCATTTAGTTTGTCCGCCGATACCTTTTCGAAGTTTTGATACACATTTGCAAATATCTCGGAGATAGCACTCGAGCCCGTAGCTCGCTCTCTGAATATAAACTCACTTCCGGGAGGTGAATCTAATTTAACTACAGCCAATCCTGCTCCTTCTTGTCCGCGATTGTGCTGTTTCTCCATTAGCAGGTATAGTTTGTTCAACCCATACTGCCAACTTCCGTACTTTTTTTGATAATACTCTAATGGTTTAAGCAGACGTATCATTACGATACCACATTCATGCTTTAAAGGCTCTGTCATAGAAATTTTCCTTGATTTAAGAACGTTTATTCTCTGAAAGGACACAAAGATAAGTGTAAAAATCTGCTTATCCTAAAAAATAATATCAGTTTAATGCATAATTAACACCAATAAAAAACATTAATATAAACACCTGTTAAATAGATAACTAATCCCCCAAAAGCACATAAAACACCAGTAGCTATAAGAGAGAACGCAAATAAAAATATAATTTTTTTAGCGAGAATGTTTGGATTTTAAATTTTTCATTCTATCTTTGCACTCGCTTTGATAAAGCAACAGGGAGATTCCGTAGCTCAGCTGGTAGAGCACATCACTTTTAATGATGGGGTCCTGGGTTCGAATCCCAGCGGGATCACAAATTAGACAAGCAAACAGAAGTAAATTCCTGATTTTCAATGAAAATCGGGAATTTTTGTTTTAATACTACTGGTGAAAAATGGCAGTTTAATGCATATTCCACAAGGTTAAATCGTGGGACTTGGGAGTCCATAAAAAAAGTCCAACAATTTAGCTTTCTTCTCACTGATTCACAACGTTTTGCATAGGTTTATTTTGACAGGGATTGAGTAATTTTAAATCCTTAAAATGTAAACAAAATGAAACGAAAAAGTTTTAGTGTGTTATTCTTCCTGAGAAAGAAGAAATTATTGAAAAACGGAGAAGCACCCGTTTGTATGCGTATAACCGCAGACCGTTCCATGTGCGATATCCAGATTAAAAGAAGTATTGCAGTCGAACTGTGGGATCAATCCAAGGAGCGTTCCAAAGGCAGGGGACAGGAAGCATATGAACTGAACCTGTATATCGAATCTATCCGTTCCAAGATTTATCAATTCCACAGAGAATTAGAGACAGACGGAAAAACTGTCAATTCGGAAACTATCAAGAATAAATTCTACGGCATCGACAGTGACAACAAAACCCTCCTTCAGGTATTTACCGAACATAACAACGAAGCACGTACTCTAATAGGTAAAGGCTACGTGGATAAAACCGTTCAACGTTTTGAAACTACTGCTCGTTATCTTAGTGAGTTTATTAAAGCAGAATATAATTTATCCGATATAGCTTTAAAAGAACTCGATTTAGCCTTTATCCGCAAATTCGATGTATTCCTTAAAGTGGAAAAGAATTGTGCCCAGAACTCCGCCATTACCCGACTAAAGAATTTAAAGAAAATTACTCGTATCGCATTCAGTAATGACTGGATGCAGAAAGACCCTTTTGTTACTTACCGTTTCAAGTTTGAAGAGACTGATCCTGAGTTTCTGACTCAAGAGGAATTAAATGGTATGATTCGGAAAGAATTTCCTGTACAAAGGTTGGAAATCGTAAGAGATATATTTGCCTTTTGCTGCTTTACAGGATTGGCATTCACGGATATCCAACAATTAAAGCCTGAGCATTTAGTAAAAGACAATGACGGTTCAATGTGGATCAGGAAGAACAGGCAAAAGACAAAAAATATGTGTAATATTCCTTTATTGAATACTGCCTGTCAGTTAATAGAGAAATATAAGAGCTACCCCGAATGTCAGAAAAAGAATATAATTTTTCCTGTGCCGAGTAATCAACGCATGAATAGTTACCTCAAAGAAATCGCTGATGTGTGCGGGATAAGTAAGAAGCTGACGACTCACACAACACGGCATACGTTTTCGACGACTGTTACTTTGGCGAATGGTGTGCCGATTGAGAGTGTTTCGAAGATGTTAGGGCACAGGAGTATTCGTACGACGCAGATTTATACCAAGGTGTTGGATCTGAAAGTGAGCAGGGATATAGATGACTTGGCTACTAAATTGAATAAGAGAAAAAGGAGTGGATTTATAATTTTGTTGCTATTGGAGGACAATTCGGGCTTAATAAAGTTATCCATATTTTAATTATAGGCCTCGGTATTCTAAAGGTGTCATTCCTGTTACTTTTTTAAAGAAGCGCCCAAAATAAGTTGGGCTTGCAAAGTTCAACTCTTCAGAAAGTTCCAAAACAGTTAAGCTGGTAGATCTCAATAACATCTTGGCATTAAGGATAAATACTTCTTCAATCCAAGAATTGGCTGTCCGTCCTGTTACCTTTCTCACAACGTCGGACAAGTATTTTGGTGTAATGCACATTTCATTAGCATAAAATGACACGAATCGTTCTTTGCTTTGCCCCCTTAATAGCAGCAGCATGAATTGCTCAGTAACTTCCTCTGCTCTCGATTTCTTACTCCTTGTAGATATATTTTCATCCTCCATATACATAGATGCGAGCTCTACGAGCAGAGCATAAAGAAGCCCTTGTATGGTTTCTTTTAAATAAAGAAGGTTTTGATTGCTGAAAGTCTCAGCTATAAATGAGTGATATCTCAATAAGTTTTGAATATTACTTTCTGATGTATGTAAAACGGGATTTAAAGCAACTTTACGGAGCATATCCATATTTTTCGGAAAAGGGAAATCTGAAATAAAATCAAAAGAAAAGGAAAATACTTCTAATAGTAAGTCGTCGGTATTACTTAAACTTTCAATAATTTGTTTAGGTAGTATCGTCAGAATTGAGTTTTCGTCAACCGTATACTCCTTATAATTAACTCTAACCTGTGTTGTCCCGCGTTTACAAATACAGAAAGTGATCCCATCAATAACAAAAGGTACATTAAATGAAATCATATCATCCATGGGACCTTTTTGGGTGTTAGAAATGATGAAGTCATTAATAATATAAGGAGATTTCAATCTCACATTTTCAATTTCTAATAAGGTTGGTTTCTTATTCATCTTCTCATAATTTAAACTGAATACTACACTCTGATTTTCGCATAAGCCTCCTCCTTATGCAAAAATAGGAAAAAATGAACATATCTCTAGCTTATAAGATACTATAAGATCGGTTATAATCCAAGATATTTGTGCCGTTAATTGAAAACTGGAATATGAAAAGCCACGAATTTTTATTAACAACTAAAATGTTTAAACTCATGAAAAGAGAATTCATGATCAGCTTATACTTTATTTTAAGCATAAATTTAATGCAGGCCCAAGTAACAATAGGCTCTGGAATCGCTCCGAATAGAGGTGTACTTCTTGACTTAAAAGAAAATGACACAGCAAATGGGGGGACTTCGGCTAGTAAAGGTTTATTATTGCCACGTGTAAGTATAATAAACTTAACCCCGACCAATGATTCTGAATTGGCTAAGTCAATAGGGAATACAACCGATGAGGGCTATGAAATGAATACTCATACTGGGTTAGTAGTGTATAATACCAATACAATAGAAACTACAACAAAACGAATTTGCCCAGGTGTCCATTATTGGAATGGAGAAAAATGGATATCAATTAAAGTATATCCGGAGATGGAAACTAAAAAAGAACTTGAAGGTAAACTAAAAAAGGTTTATAATAAATTCAACGGACCTACTGATCCAATGTGGACTCAACTGGGGAAAAATCCACAAGACTACCCAATAGGAGCTACATCTAGCATAACAATGAAAGATGCCGATCTAAATATCTATAATACACAGCGCTACTATGTAGGATATGTAACAGAAGTTGGTATGTTTAAGACCTCAACCAATGTGTCTTGTACAGATGTTCCCAAATGGATTCTTGTTTCTAAGAAAGAAGAAATTATTAATCCTTCTTTTTTAGATGGTGTGTGGACTGTAAACAACGTATATTCTACCCAAAAAGCCACAGGAGGAGCTTTTTCTTCGGGGCGATTAGCACGGTTGAATCCGGCTTATTACAATAGCACTAATGGAGCTATTGAAGTAAGTCCTAATGCTATGCCATCAGGTACAATTAAGTATGGTGCAAATGTATCAGGAGTAAGTAAGAACATGACATCATCGCCTATTACATTTGCCAAAGAGTTTGGACTAATGTATTCTTGGGCGGATGCGATGGAAGTGTGCTCTTCAGGTTGGCATCTACCAAGTAATTACGAATGGGATGGAGTTGTCTTGGCTCATGGGGGAAATCTAGTTGCCAGTAGTGGTATGCGTAAAAATAGTAAATATTGGTACACATCTACTGATAGTTCTACAATCCAGTGGGGAGCAAATGATTTAGCAGCAGCAAATTTAGGATTTTTGGCTGTACCTTCTGGTTTCATTGATAGTACGGGAAAAGCAGCCAAAGGATTTGGTTATGCAGGGCATTGGTGGGCATCGTCAGATACAGGGAGCACTTGGTATATGCTTTCTGATGAAACTCAAATATTTGGATCTATCAATTCAGGGTACTACCAATCTGTCCGCTGTGTGAAAGACTAATTTTTCAAACAACATTCTTCTACATGATGAAAATTCAAATAATATGCCTCGCATTTTTTCTTATGTTATTCTCTAATATGATTTATGGACAAGTGACCATCGGTTCGGGAGAACCTCCTGCTAGTGGATCACTGCTAGATTTGAAGCAAGAGGGTGAAACAACAAAAGGATTAGGGCTACCTCGTGTAGTATTGACAGAATTGGAACCAGAGCAAGGAAAGCTTTCAGAATCTATAAATGGAGGCACAGGCGATTGGGATGAAGCTGGGCATATAGGCTTATTAGTATATCATGTAACTTCCACAGTTGACATATGTGAAAGTATACCCGCTGGTATATATGTATGGAATGGCAAAAAATGGCAAAAACTAGGTTTGAAAAAAGAAATATTGAGACCAGTAAAAGAGTTGCCTATTACCTCAAAAAAAGGCTTAGATCAGCCTAACTCTTATATTGTAACAGAGCCTAGTATCTTGAGAATACCTATTGATAAAGCGGTAAAGGTTTGGGATGGTTCTTCTTGGAAAACAGCAGGGACTGACAGCCCAGCAAATACACCATTGCTTCCTACAAGGAATTTCTCTTCAAATCTTAGTGCAGAATTGATCTGGACTGATAACCAATGTGGAAGGGTGATTCTCAATGCTCCAAAGCTAGAAGTAAAAGATAATCTGATAGAAGTATGGATAGGAGACGAAAAAGGAAATGCTTTAATAGCATTAAAAGATGGCAACGATATTGTTTGGAGTTGGCATATTTGGGCTACTGATATGCCTACATCTACCGACTATGTACACAACACGGGAAAGCAAACAAATCGATGGATGGATAGAAATCTAGGGGCTACTTCGGCTATGTCACAAGACATCAATAGTCTTGGACTGCTCTATCAATGGGGACGCAAAGACCCTTTTGTAAGTGGTAGAGCTTACGAAGGGAATCAATGGAGGAGTGTTAAAAAGACAATTTATGCAGTTGATGGATCAGTCAAAAATGAAGATACACCACAAGCAGTAGTAAGTTCTGAAACCACAAATTTGACAAGTAGTATCAGCAATCCACTAAGGTTTATAACTGGAGGGTCAATCTCTGGTGACTGGTACTCTACAACAAACCTAAGATGGGATACGCGCTGGGGCAATAAGTCTACAGTTCTCACTACTCAAAAATCGGTGACTGACCCATGTCCTGACGGTTGGCGTGTACCTAGCTTCAACGGATTGAGTGACAGTGACTCTCCATGGACGAAAATTAAGATTAATACGACTAAACCAACTGACTATATAGCTACTACTCTTGATAAAGGATATGATTTTATAGAGTCTTCCTACTTTCTTGGTTGGTATCCTATTTCAGGTTATCGAGGGGATAGTGCAGGTTCTTTGCACAATGTGGGTTATGGTGGTTATCATTGGTCTGCTTCTCCTTCCAATAATGGGGCTCGTAGTCTAGGTTTCAATAAAGACAATATTACCCCATGGAATAATAACACTCGTGCCAACGGATTCTCTGTCCGTTGTGTGCAAGAATAAAAGAAGATTTCTTTGGCTCATTTTGGATGCTATATTGTTCTACCTACTCTTGTGTTTATTTAAAGATAATATAATAATGAAGAATTATAACGATAAGATAATTAGGATAATCAAAGAGATTATTCCAGAAGGTACTAGCATACCTTGCGTTTTGACAGATACTTTACTATTAGGAAAAGAAAGCGTCTATAGGAGAATTAGGGGTGAGGTGTGTTTTACTTTGGAAGAAGTTATTAAGCTTGCGAATAAATTTGAGTTTTCTCTAGACAAAGCATTAGATATTACTAGGAAAGAAACTTCTTATTTTAGTTTAACTCTACCCAATTCTACTGTCAAAATAGAAGGTTATGGAGATCGATTATCTTCATTTATAAGTTTTTTCAAGAAAATGAAAAAAGACCCTAACTCAATGGCTAGATATGCATCTAACACTTTGCCATATTCTTTCTATTTTACGCATGAGAATTTGGCTAGATTTTTATATTTTAAATGGTTATATCAGTCAGGAGAGGATTTATCACATATGACTGTAAAAGATATTGTTATCCCTAAACATGTACTAGATCTTCAAACACAGTTTGTTGTGGAAACCAAGTGTTTGAGTAATTCTGTTTTCATTCTTGATCGTAATGTTTTTTCTTCCATAAAGTACGATATAGAGTGTTTTTATGGTTTACATTTAATTGACTCGGAAGATATAAAGTTAATTCAGAATGAATTATTTTCAATTTTGGATGATTTGGAATTGATGGCAAATAATGGCGCATATAATACGGGAGCCAAAGTAGAAATATATCTATCAAATATAGACTTAGAAGCAACGTATAGCCATTTTGAATATGTAGATGAACAATGTGCACATTTGATATTGTATGGCATAAGTGGCGTAGATACTGAATCGACTGATGTTTGTGAAAAACAGAAGATTTGGATAGACTCTTTAAAAAAGAATTCAACCTTGATTTCAGAGAGTGGAAAGATGCAAAGATATGGTTATCTCCATAGCCAAAGAAATGAGGTCCATTCTCTCAGCGATTATTTCGTTAAATGTACGTCTTCAAACTGAGGTTCGCTAGCTATGTATTTCCCAAAAGAGTTCTCGTATCGACTGTTTTTGTTTTTCTTTATGTCTTTCTCTAATTTTAGTAATATTTTCTGCTGATCTGCCATGTCTGTATCTCTTTTGATGAAATTACAACCCGCAAATTTACCATCTGGGTTCTCAGAAGAGATTACGAATAAAATAAAAGAAAAAGGGATTAAATCTTGTTTTTATATGATAGCTGAATCGGGTGGAGAAGATATAAAACGGATAACTGAATTCTGCCAAGGTGTTGGATATGAAGGTGAGCAGGGATATGGATGAATTGGCTGTGAAATTGAATAAGAGGAAACTGGCTGCCACTACCTTATTAACCAATGGCTTTACAAACAGGATACTATTAAAGATAATGACTCTTACTGTAGCCCAACACATTAATAAATAAAAATATAAATAACTTAAAAACTTGTATTGTGTTATTAATGTACTATCGGTTAATATATACTTCAAAATTACTTTTAAGATACGATGACTCAATTACTATGGATTGAACAAAAAATTCAAAAAACTCAGGTGCGTCTTTTTGATTATTCAAACTGCTGTAAACCTTCATCTGCGCCCTTTTGCCAACCTAGATTCTAGAAACAATTCATAACAAGGTTGTAAAAGAAGGTAAAAAAGCAAGCGTTTGGATTATTTTTACAGCTAAAAAAAAACAGGCTCTAAACTATTGGTAATTTATTTTGTTTCAATATTAAGTAACTGTTGCTAATTACATATTGATTTTAAAAAAGATATTTAAAGACATGAAAAATTTAAGCTATTTATTTATATTCTTGCTATTATGCTGTGCACAGGAGTCTATCGCACAGAAAAAAGAACAGACTCAATCTTCTAAACAAGCTCCTTTATATACTGATGCTGAGATAGATCAGCTACTAAAGAAGTTAACCGATCAGGAAAAGATTTCTTTAGTTATTGGCAGAGGGATGGACAATGTTGGAAATCTGGGAGTAATTGATGGAAGAGTGCCTGGAGCGGGAGGGCAAACCCATGATGTACAACGTTTAGGAATTCCAGACATTATTGTTTGTGATGGTCCTTCTGGCATTCGCATCAATCCTACACGCGAAGGAACTACGAAGACTTTTTATGCTACTGCTTTTCCATCAGAAACGGTTTTAGGATCGACATGGAGTAAAGAGCTTGCTCAAAAAATAGGTAAAGCTTTAGGAACAGAGGCTAAAGAATATGGAATAGACGTATTATTAGCTCCCGGTGTAAATATTCAACGTAATCCTCTAGGCGGACGAAATTTTGAATATATTTCCGAAGACCCTGTATTATCAGGTGTTATGGCAATGAACTTGATCAACGCAGTTCAAGAACTTGGTCTTGGCACATCTCTAAAACATTATGCGGCCAATAATGCCGAGCATAATCGTTTATTTAGCAATTCGTTAGTTAGTGAACGCGCTTTGCGAGAGCTCTATTTAAGACCTTTTGAGATAGCTGTTAAAGGAGCTCAGCCATGGACTATTATGACTTCCTATAACAAACTGAATAACACATATACAAGTGAAAGACGAGATTTAAATTATCAAATTCTCCGTGAAGAATGGGGTTTCAAAGGACTTGTTATGACAGACTGGTATTCAGGCTTTCCTAGTGTAGAGGTTATTCGTGCTGGCAATCAATCTAACGATGTGTCCGCTCAAATTCGATCAGGAAATGACTTAATCATGCCAGGCTCTAAGATTCAATTAGAGGCTGCATTAGAAGATTTAAAATCAGGGAGACTGTCAAAAAAAGACTTAGACTTTGCAGTGCGAAATGTATTGCGTTTGGTTTCTAAATCTCCAACTCCTCTAAAATATAATTATAGTGATTCTCCCAATTTAGAAGCTCATGTAGATTTATCTCGCCAAATTGCAGCAGAGGGTACAGTGATGCTTAAAAACTCAATGACTCTTCCCTTAGCCTCAAACACACGTATTGCTACATTTGGAATAGGATCTTATCATTTGGTTGTAGGAGGCACAGGAAGTAGCGAAGTTGCAACAGCTTATAAAGTACCGATATATGAAGGCTTACAAAATGCTAACTTTAGCCTATACAAACCTCTGCTTGAAAAATATGTTCCATACGTACAAGATGAAGAGAAAAAAGATATAGAACGCAGAGCTAAACTTAATGCATTGGCTCCTTTGGGTGTAATATCACAATTAGACATTACAGATGAAGAATTAACTGATGCTGTTGCTAATACAGATGTGGCAATTCTAACTTTTGGACGTAATTCGGCAGAAGAGCAAGACTTAAATATTGATAGCGAATATAACTTAACCCTAGAAGAGGAATTATTATTAAATCGTATTTCAAAGGCGTATAAGAAGCAAAATAAAAAAGTTATCGTTGTCTTAAATGTTGGGAGTGTTATGAATACATCATGGGCTGATAAGGCAGATGCGATTTTAGTAACTTGGTTTCCAGGAGCTGAAGGAGGCAATGCTCTGGCAGACATTGTAAGTGGTAAAGTAAACCCTTCTGCCAAAACTACAGCTACTTTTCCTAAGTCTTATGCCGATGTACCTTCTGCAAAAAGTTTCTTTGCAAGTGCAGATTCTGATTATCGGGATATACGATATACAGAAGGAATCTATATAGGATACCGCTATTATGATAGCTTTAATGTTGAAACTGCCTATCCGTTTGGATTTGGGTTATCCTATACTTCTTTTGATTACAGTGAATTGAAATTAAACAAGCAGGAATTTAAAGATGAAATAAAGGTTAGCGTGAAGATTACTAATACAGGAAAAGTCGCAGGTAAAGAAGTAGTTCAATTATACGTAAAAGCTCCCAAAGGAACTATAGATAAACCAGTTAAAGTGCTAGTTGATTTCGGCAAAACGAAGCTATTACAGCCAGGTGAATCAGAGATCGTACAATTATCAATAGGGGCTAAAGAAATTGCTTCATTTCACACCGAAAAAAGTCAGTGGATAGCAGATGCAGGCACATATAAAGTTTTGATTGGGAAATCGAGTCAAGATATCGTTTTAAAATCTGAATTTACGATCGAAAATACGCTAATTGTAGAACAAATTAGACCTGCCTTTACTGAGCATCTTGATTTTTCGGATTTAAAGAACCAGTAATAAAGACATAATATATGACCTTCTAGAAGTTAGGTAGATAGTAGTCTGCCGAGACAAGACAAAAGGTATCCTTTTAATCGTCACAAATTCGTTACGGACTAGCCTTTTTGAAAACTTAAAAGGCGGATTATAAAACATATTACAAGATAAAGTAGTGTTCTCAGCGAAATCACAAGGTACAACTGACTTTCAGAAATGGAAGTCAGTTTTTTATTTTCTATCTGAATCTCGTATTCTCACTAAGAATTGTATCTACACATTCGTCAATTTCCGTGGTTTGAGAACTAATACATTCCAAAATACAATTTATTATCAAAATTAGCATCTACAGATAATTACTATATTCTAAAATATACAAAAGAAAAAGTCAAGATGACTCTATCAAGAACAAAGATGAGAACCTCTATTCTCAGGAAAAAAGGTTGCCGACCAATTAACAGTACTGATTTTTATAGACACAGCTGCACCATTCCTCACTACGAAAAACGAGTTTGGTTGATAAAGGCCCCATCATTATATTAGTTTCACTTATCGAATACTCAACTACCAATTTATCCGACATTTGAGGTGAAAAATAAATATAGCAGGATATCAAGAATTAACTTACCGAAAGAGAGAATGATAAATAATAAATTATACATTTGTCCAAATTTTAATACTACAAATTACAACTATGAAAAAATTACTTTTATTACTATTCGTTTTACCTCTTATCTTTGTTTCGTGTGGCTCGGATGATGATAATTCTCTTTCATTAAAAGAAGCAGAAAAAACATTAAAATATGGCAATACATATCAAATAAACGCAAGCTCCGACAACAAAATAACTTACACTTCTGAAAACGAATATCATGCAACCGTATCTGAATCTGGACTAATCACGGCAGGGCGTATTGGCGAAACAAACATATTGCTGACAGATGGGAACGATACGAAGGAGTTTAAGGTAACAGTCAATCCTGAAAGTAATTTATATCCGGAACCAAATGTTGAGTTCGGAATTTCAAAAAGTGATTTAATTAAAAAACTAGGCACTCCAGATTACCAAACATCTGAAGGTATTCGATATGATAATTATTCTTCAAATGCACCTCAAGTAGCTTATTTATTCGATTCCAGCGATAAATTAGAAACTTCGGTTACTATGGTTAAAACTGCATATAGTTCTGAATTAGGTACATTTCTAGGAGAAAGATATGTATATGGTACTTCTATAGAGGAAGATTACACCTTGATTTTCATAAATAATCTAAAATTAGAAAACGCAACAATGATGATTGGGGCAAGTTTGTATAATACAAGTTATTGGATGACAATATACACAACTTACACTCATCAAAAATCTAGTTCAGCAAAACAAGCAACCATGCTTCAAAGTATAAATGAGTTGATGAAATAGTTTGAAAAACTATCATTTTGATTCATCTCTTATCCCAGAAACAGGCAATAAACTGACACACAAGTAGTACAACCCCAATAAAGGGGTTATACTACTTAAAATGTTTTATTAAAAATGACCTTCGAGAATTTAAGAATTCATTTAACACATTGCTATCATGCTGATAAAAGCACTTTATATCTTAGATTAGTTATGTGATTACAAGAAAGACCGATCTTTCAAATGAAATCGCCAAAACACATGTATTAAACAAGAGGTGTCTACTGAAGGTTATGGAAATTGTTAAGAATTCCTTATCTTGCGACAAGATTTTTTGTCGAAGTGGAGCGAGACTCCTCCTATTTTATTGTAAAAATAGAGTTTAGGGAATTTCGCAAAATATTTACAAGAATACAACGATCATAATCTTAACACACAACATCCGAACACCAATCCGCCAAAGGATTAAAATAAACTAAAAAACAAACGATACATGAATTTCGAAGAACTAAAAAACAAACTTGAGTATACAACAAAACAAGCATTTATAGATAATGTTTGAAAAATATGGAGAAGAAAAAATATACGCTTTTGCATTATATAGCGATGAGGGTGCAATGACTGTATGCCCTTCAACGAATACACTTAAGCATTTGAATGGAATAGATTCAAACCAGGAAGATTTCACATACTACAAATTTGAACCTGCCGAGTGGAAATACGAAATGCAAGGCGCAGACAAGTTATTTAATGAAATTTCAGAACTTTGTTCGGATGAAATTTCCAAGATGGAAGAAGACGATGAAATATATGATAGAGAATTCGATAAATTTCAAAAGAAATTATATGACACGTGTATCGAGGTTTTAAAAAAATTAAAGTCAGAAAACTTTTTTAAACAAATAGTTGGGGAAGATATTTTTTTGATTTTCACAGTATCCGAATACGAGTTCGATAAAAATGAGCTGGAGAAAATTATCACTCAATTAAATGAAAATGAGTATAAAGAAGAGTATCTAAATTGGATGCAAACATGGCAAGAGGGCGTATAATTTAAAACGTATTGACTATAATAGTATAAAACATCAACCTCCTTATCATACGAGGAGCAATCTGCAGTATATAAAACAGGCAAATAGATTTTCTATTTGCCTGTTTTTATTCTACAATCGGGTAATGACGAAAGGATCAATTAATGCCCTGTTTGCAAAGCATAAGCCAAATTGTATAAACTTCTGATATAGATGAAAAAACCTATCTTTTTCATATCCGTCACTCTTTGACCGTAAATATACCTTTTAGTCTAATATCTTTAGAAGAACTTCCTATCATGATTCTGAAATCGCCCGGCTCCACTATTCTTTCCATATTCACATTCAGATGAGACAAGACATCAGGAGTAAGCGTAAATTTTACAGATTTCTCTTCACCCGGCGCAAGAGAAATACGCTGAAATCCTTTTAGCTCATTAACAGGGCGGCTTACATCAGCAAGCAGGTCATGCAAGTAAAGTTGCACAACTTCTTCCCCCTGCACTTTACCCGTATTTTTTATCTTACATGAGACTATTATATTTTCATCGGCTTTTATTATAGATGATGAAAATTGCAGATCGGAATAACCAAACGTCGTATAACTCAATCCATGCCCAAAAGGGAATAATGGCTCACCGCTCAAGTCGAGATAATCATCTCCGCGTCCGGTAGGTTTATGGTTATAGTTTAAAGTAAGCTGACCTTCCGATAAAGGAAAGGTTATAGGTAACCTCCCTCCCGGATTATAATCTCCGAATAACACATCAGCAACTGCCACACCGCCCACATCACCCGGATACCAAACATCGACAATCGATGAAACGTTGTTAATCCAGGCATCCATTGTGACTGCATTTCCTCCGACAATAACTACAGTTACAGGAACACCTGTTGCAGCAATCCGATTAATAAGTTCTTCTTGCCTGCCGGGAAGCTTAAGCGAAGCACGATCTCTGAACTCGGCCTCTTCTATACCCACTACAACAATTGCGGCATCACTTTTTTGGGCTGCGTTCACGGCTTCTAATATTTTGCTATCCTCATTTTCCACTTCTGCATCCCATACAAGACGGACACGACCATTACGCGTGTTCTCATAAAACTTAAGTTCAATATCGTAAGATTTTCCTTTCTCAAAAACAAATGGCACAGTAGATGTAGTATAAGAGGTTTTCAACGGACGATCTATCACTTTCTCACCATTAATCGACAGCGAGTAACCATCATTGCCCTCAACTCCTATCTGATAAGTGCCGGATACAGGCGAAATCAATTTACCCGTCCATTGTGCCGAGTACCAGTCGAATGCAAACAGGTCGGGATCAGGAGAAAAGAGCGTCCATCCAAATTGCATTCTACTATCATAACGTGTCATTTTAGGTTCTCCAATCCAAGTTATATTATCGAAATATTCGCCTTTAAGTCCTGAAGATTGCCCCGACGACAAGTATTTCCCCGGAATAGTTACAAGCGAAGGACTCATTCTCTTACATCCTTCTGCATAGAGTATTTCTATATTGTTACCAACTTTATCTTTTAAAGCTTTTAGTATGCTTACCTTATCAATGCCGGGACCACTATACCCCCCAAGCGTGCCTGATCGGCATCTTGTCCTATAACAGCAATACGTTCATATTTTTTAGATAATGGTAATGCATTCTCTTCATTCTTTAGTAAAACGATCGATTTTTGTGCTGCAAGCAAATTCAAATCGCGATGCTGTTGCGACCCATTCCATTTTGCAGCATCTTCGGGATCAACATACGGATTTTCGAATAATCCCAAACGGAATTTCTCCCGAAGAACTCTTCTCACCGAATCGTCCAAATCCTCTTGATTCACATATCCTTTTTTGCAAGCCTCAAGATAAGGCTCATGCGTTTCGTACCTTACCTGAAATATAACATTCAGCCCGTTATTGAATGCCGCAGCTCCTGCCTGAACTAAATCGGGCACAGTATGATGTAAGTAATACATGATATCAACAGCATTGGCATCAGAAATAGAGAACCCATCGAATCCCCACTCTTTCTGTAATTTATCCTTTAATAATGTCGAATTTGCTGAACATGGGGAGCCATCGAATGTATTATAAGCCGTCATTACAGACTTCGATTTACCTTCAAGAAAACAAGCTTTGAAAGGTACATAATATGTTTCTTCCATATATCGGTCGGAATAGTGAACAGGATAACTATCACGTCCGCCATCACCATGATTTGCGACAAAATGCTTGGGAGAAGTAATTACTCCCATCTGTTCGAAACTACTCACAAATGTTACTCCCATACGGGCAGACAAAAAAGGATCTTCGCCATAAGTCTCCTCTACTCTTCCCCAGCGCGGGTCGTTAGCAAGATTAACTACCGGAGATAGAATTTGTCTGATTCCACGCGATTTACATTCATTCGCAATAGCAGTAGCAACCTGTCTCACCAATGTAGTATCAAAAGTAGCAGATAAGCCGATAGACTGAGGGAAAATAGTTGCACCCTGCCTTACCAATCCGTGCAACGCCTCGTCGAAAGGAATCATAGGAATCCCTAAACGGGTTTCTTCTATGAAAAATTTCTGTATTTCATTTATATGTTCCGCTGTTGCTTTAGCAGTTAATCCCGGCCCATATTTAAGTATTTGTTGTGTTTGCTCGTCGCTATTGCTATACGTATATACCTGAAGCCCGAAAACACCGTATTTGAGTTTATCCTTTCCCATACTCAAATCTCCCGGCATCATATAGAGTTGCCAGAACTTCTCTTCGACAGTCATTCTGCTTAATAAATCCTCAACCCTTTCGTTGATAGACAATTTTGGGTTTTTATATAGAAGAGCCGATTTATTCTGACTCATGAGTGAGGACATAGCCAGCATTACCATCCCCATTACTAACAAAAAATGTTTCATATCTAAAGGTTTTTCACAAGGTATTATAAATGGTATTAAAGAAAAAAACCGGCTAACAAATATTATTTTGCAGAGCCGGTTTTGTATATAGATTAGTTCTTATTTATCCCACCAGACTCTCGATACCATTTTGTCTCCATCAGATAGATTTCTCACGGCTTCTAAATAGTGCGCTGAATTGGCGGAAGCTTCACCTTCCGGATAAGTAAAACGACGAGGTATTGTTCCATTAGTAGCGTTTCCTATATATACCACAGGTTTCAATACAGGATAACCAGACCTCCTCCAGTTTGCAAAAGACTCATATTCGTCAGAGAATGTATTAATATAATACTGAGTATTAATTTGCTCTAACGCTTTACCTGGGTCATAAGCATTATTAGCCAGATATGCTTGTACATCACTGTCCTTAATACCCTGAATATCGAATTGTTTGAATTGTTGCATAGCAGCTATCACACCATTTTGATAATAGCTTTGAGCAGACCCGCTGATCCATTGTCTATAAGCAGCTTCTGCCAACAAAAGTTGATTTTCGGCATACGTTACTAAAAAAGTAGGAGCATCTATTCTGGCATAAGTATATCGGTTAACAACAGAGTACTTGTTCATATCACCCGGATAGAGAGGGTAATTCTCTATAAAAGTTGTCCCTGTGGTAGTTTCATCATAGCCGTTAGGCATCCCTATTTGACTAACAGCGGTAGTATCGCCCATTTGCCAGTCGCCACTACCTATTTTTTTAGATGGGTCGGGAACCACTGTACAAAGATATGTTAGTCTAGGATCTTTTGTGTTTTTCAGCAAATTTACAAAAGACTCACTCATACGGTAAGCACCCGGATCTTCGTGGCAATATATCTTACCAAAAGGCTCACAACTATTATTAGATGTAGAAGCACCCGGATGTTTTATCAAAGCATTATCGTCATTACTCTGAAATAGTCCACCTGCCACAGCAGTATTGACCCATGTCTTAGCTGTCTCAGGATCAACTTTCGACATACGCATAGCCAGACGTAACATTAACGAGTACGAAAACTTTTCCCATTTAGCAATATCTCCACCATAAATTATATCGGCTGCTCCGATACTAGATGTAGCTCCTTGCAGATTTGTAGCAGCTTCTTGTAGTTCCTTAAGCATATCAGTGTAGATATATTGCTGGGTATCATATTTCGGATAACCGTTTGTTTCATAATAGCCAAGACCAGCCTCTGTATAAGGGCAGTCGCCATACAAATCTGTCATACGATGAAATAATAATACTCTCAGGATACGTGCCATCTGATATTCTGCATAATATTTCTCGTTGCCTTTCCAGTTTTGCATCAGATCCACGAGATCTCTAATAGCATTAGGGTACATTCTGTCCCAATATGCTGAATTATATCCTGCGCTATAGGTATATTTATCACCATTCCAATAACTTTGAGTAGAAGCTGTATGCTGTATCATAGTACTGGTATAGATCAGCCCGTTACGCCATGCCTCGTATTCTGTTCCGTAACAATATTGCTGAACATTGGTAAATACCAGCTTGTAATCCATTACTTTGGAACTAATAGCTTCGGGATCTATATTCGTATCTCCGAAATCGCTGCAACCCGAAACGGATGTCATCAATCCGAGAGCTGCCATTATATATAATAATTTCTTCTTCATATTTTTTCTTTATTAGAATTTGACATTTAAATTGAAACCGATATTGCGTGTTGCAGGATAACCGTTTAATTCCAGACCTTGTCCGTTCGTATTATTATAAGCAGATTCAGGATCAATATTAGGAGTATGCTTAATTATTGTCCACAGATTACGACCTACCAATGATATTCCAAGCGATCTTATTGGAGTTTTAGCTAAGAATGAAGAAGGGAACTGATATCCTAAAGAGAATTCTCTCAATTTAACAAAACTTGCATCATACACGAACTCTTCTGTAATCGATTGGTTAGTTATATGCCTCCAGTATGTTTGTGCATCAACACTTACCGTATTAGCAGCGCCACTTTCATTTACGCCCTTTCCTATAATACCACCGTCGCGACCTTCAAGTGTATTTTTATGAAGCCCCGTACTATATAAATTATAGTTAGTTCCGGAGTATAGTTTAGCACCGAACTTAAAATCTATTAGAAACGCTAGCATAATGTTCTTATATGTAAAATCATTTCTAAAACCTCCTGTTAATTTGAATACTCCATTTCCAAGATCTTCGAGTTGATCGGTTCTGATAGGCAATCCTTCGGAGTTGAACACCCGGTTACCTTGACCATCTACTTTATATTTATAACCGACAATCTGTCCGTATGATTTGCCGACAATATTACGTATAGTAGCACCACCACCATTCGATGTTGCACCATCTATACTTAAATATTCAGCTCCTCCAAGAAAAATCACTTTACTTCTGTTATTCGCCAGATTTAACGACGTATTCCAGATAAAGTCTTTAGTCTTAACAGGAACTCCATAGAGTAAAAGTTCAATACCTGTATTACGTATTTCTCCCACATTTTGTATTGCAGACGTGTAACCCGATGCACTACTGGTGGTTACCTGCGCTATATCATCAGTTGTAGTTTTCTTATACACGGCAAAGTCAAAACCCAAACGGTTATTGAAAAGCTGAATATTTGTACCTGCCTCCCATTCCGCGATACGAACAGGTTTCAGATATGCGTTAGGAACAACACTATTCTTCACTGTACCCATCGATTGCTCTTGAACTGCAAAATTTGCGGTAGTATAAGCCAGTGCTGTTTGATATGGAATGGTTCCATTTGATGCCGAAGCATAAGATGCCCTCAATTTACCCGACGAAAGCCAGCTCGGCATTGTAAAACAATCGCTAAACATATAACTTACACTTACAGATGGATAGAAATAGCTGTTACTGTCAGGATTCAATGTCGAGAACCAGTCGTTACGCCCTGTAAGATTCAGATATAACCAGTCTTTATAAGAAAAATCGGCTGTTCCGTATACCGAATTTACCTGATATTCACTATATATTTTTCTGAATGTACGTGTTGCAGCAGCGACATTACTTGTAGAATAAAATCCACCAATAAGGAAAGGTCTTATACCGCCATCTGTTCCATAAGTTTTAGCTATATTTCGTTGCCTGTTTCCTCCGACTGTTGCAGCAAGAGAGAAATCGCTTATTTTTTTATTAAAACCGATAAGGTAATTAAGGTTTATTTCAGAATAGTTTTTTTCGTATTCGTTGATATAGCCATTAGGATCAGCAGCAGCGCCATTTGGCTGAACTTGCTTGAAAGTCAATATATAACCATCACGAGTTACTTGCCCTTGTGCATACAACCAATCTGTAACGTCGTAGCGTAGTGTAAGCCCTCCTGTAAGTCTGTTTTTATCACTTTCGTTCGATTTGTGATACTGTAAGAAATAAGGATTATTAAAATAAACATTATTTCCCGGTTGCAGTTCGTTTCCATCTGCATCAATGCCAGCTTTCAGCCATCTGACATCGTAAGAATTTGCAAGATACAGAAGTGTTGCATTTACGTTACCATTACCATCCGAAAGATTTGATCTACCACTAACATGCTCAAACACATAATTGGCATTAGCCATTAATTGTAGTTTTGGTGTAATTTTATAAGTGGTATTCATATTTATTCCCTGCTGATTTGCGCTTGCATTCGGCAATATAGATTGATCAAAAGTATTTGATAAACCGAAACGATAATTTACTTTTTTATCACTTCCACTTACTGCAACTGAAGTTTGGTTGCTTATTCCTGTGCGATAAAAATTCTTCCAGTTATCAACACCGGAATATGCATAATTATCACCTAATCGGTTTACAGCAGTACTACCATCCATTTTCGATCCCCAGCTCGAACTATATGTTTCGTATGCAGCTTGTTGCGTTTGAGGTTTTCCTCCTTGTGTACCTTGTCCATAAACGTTTTGGAAATCGCGATAATCGTAGATATTATTAAAAGTGAGATTGTTATTAAATTCAATCCCCAAACCCTGATCTGATTTCCCAGATTTAGTGGTAATCAAGATAACACCATTTCCACCACGATATCCATACAAGGCGGAAGCAGCAGCTCCTTTCAAAACCTGAATATCTTCAATATCATCGGCATTGATATTAGACAAACCGTCTCCCATATCCATTCCACCCCACTGTCCGGCATTACCTTGATTGGAGTTATCAAAAGGAACTCCATCAACCACATACAATGGTTGATTGTTACCGGTCAATGATGCATTACCTCTTATTATAACACGGCTACTTCCACCCAATCCTGTCGAATTGTTTGCAACACTTACCCCTGCTATTTTACCACTCAATGCATTACCTAAATTCGCATCACGAGATTCGGTAAATTGATCTCCCGACACATTGGCGGTAGAATAGCCCAACGACCTTCTTTGTCGTTTAATTCCTAACGCTGTGATAACAACTTCGTCGAGTTTTTGAGCATCCTCAGCAAGCACAACATTAATTTCTGTTTTCCCATTTACTGTTACTTCTTGTGCCAAGTAACCGATATAGCTAAAAACTAAAACTGGATTTGGAGTTGTAGCCTTAGATAGATCAAGACTATAATTACCATCATAATCCGAAATTGTACCAACAGATGTACCTTTCACAGCTACTGTTACCCCCGGAAGTGTTACCCCTGAAGCATCTGTAACTATACCCGACACTGAACTTTTTGCAGTTTGTGCACTCACCAGTGTACAAACAAATAGCGCCATGAATAGAAGATTCATACGCAAAACAAATCTGTCGGCATTTGATCCGATAGATTTCCGACTTAGAAGCCGTCCCTCTTGTTTCATACTTTACGTCTTTTATGGTTTAAAACTAATTTTGATAGATCCCTTTTTGCAATAAAAAAGAGGATTCGATATTTCAAATAGTTATTGCACTATTTGAAATATCGAATCCTGTAAATTTCTTATATAAAAGAGGTGAAGATTGGCCTTTTTGCCAAACCTTTCTTTTGAAAAAACTATTTTTTTTGTTATGTAATTCTCTCTCTCTCTCTCTCTCTCTCTCTCTCTCTCTCTCTCTCTCTCTCTCTAATAAAATAGCGCTGCCAACCAAATTTTCAGCCAGAAAAATGGGAATAAAAAGCAAAATATAGGGTATTAGATATTGCATAAAGGTCAAAGGAGTAATGGCAATACATATTGCCAGATTTTTTGCAAGTGATTTCTAATTATCAATCGGATAAACGATCCGAAGATTTATTTAAAATAAAATTGATCAGTTCAGAACTAAAATACTAACATTAGTTAAATACTGGAGCTATTATACCTAAATTAGCTACAATAGATGGAGGCTAATTTATGAAAACTATATAAAATAAAAAAATATATTAACATAAATATTTACACCAATAATCTATTTATCACATAGTTATATTCACAATAAAACAATAAGCCCTAACAAACAATAAGCTCAAGAAGGCTATCTAATGCTTTAACAGACAATAGGTTAATTTAATTAAATTTTCACATAATTAACCTATTCGGAATACAATAAGTACATAGATAGTTTATGGCATTGGAGTACATTAAAATCAATTGATACGGGTTCAAGTCACCAAAAAAGGTTCGAGAACAATAGCATAAAAGACCAACCAAAAACGAATCGTCAACTTAGTTATCTTTTTATACCTTTACAATAACGAATAATACTTATAGGTTTTATGGAAAAAATCTCAATACGTTCCATTCAAGAAAAAGATAATAAAGCATTAGCAGATTTAATCCGTAGTGTTTTTGAGGAGTTTGGTTCAGAAAAGCAGGGAACTGTATATAGCGACCCCACAACTGACAATCTTTTTGAATATTTCAGAAAAGAAAAGGCTCTATGTTGGATAGCAGAAAGCGATGGTATTATACTAGGCAGCTGTGGCATATACCCAACCGATGGACTACCCTTTGGATGTGCTGAACTAGTAAAATTTTATTTATCGCCTGATTCGAGAGGAAAAGGAATCGGGCAACAATTACTCCATAAAGCAATCGGAAGTGCCAGAGAATTAAATTACACACAACTATATCTTGAGTCATTTCCTGAATTCGGAAAAGCCGTTTCAATGCACGAGCGCCTCGGATTCAACCACATAGATCATTCGCTTGGCAATTCGGGGCACTATGCTTGCACTATTTTTATGTTGAAAGATTTGTAATGCAATTCTCTAATCTTTTCTAATTCTGATCCCAATTCAATATAAGAGTTATTTCAATATCAATTTAGATGAACATTCTGCAACAAAGCAATGTTTATTTATTGAACTAATAACCCTCTTATGGAAGTAACTCTGATATTTATCGGCGCACTTATTTTTTTCTCGCTGATATTCAATGCCCTATTCGAAAAAACAAGGATACCGAATGTACTATTCTTGCTTTTTATAGGCTTGCTGATAGGCCCCGTTTTTAATCTTGCCAATCCCGAAGATTTAGGCAGACTAGGCAAAATATTCACCACCATAACACTTATTGTCATTCTCTACGAAAGTGGCACCCGCCTTAATTTCGATGGTTTAGGAAAAGCAATCGGACCGGCTAGTCTACTTACCGTTTTCAATTTTGTTGTCCCTGTAGGTGTTGGTATGGCTGTCGGTCATTTCGGGCTAGGATTGGATTTGTTGCCAAGTGCATTTATGGGTGCATGTGTTGGAAGTATATCCACACCAATCATACTACCCATGCTAAAGCAATTGAAACTAAGCAAAAAAGCAGAAAGTGTAGTTTTTCTCGAATGTGCTTTAAGCGATATCGTATGCCTGATAGGTGCACTGGCTTTACTTGATGCGATGGATAGCGGCTCGTTCAGTGTAGCTGCTACTGTAAAACACATGGCAATATCATTACTCTTTGCAACATCTATCGGTCTTGGTGTCGGTTATCTTTGGACAGGAATACGACGCTATATCATAACCAAGCTTCAGAACAGTATGTTCACTTCGTTTGCTTTGGCATTTATCATCTATGGATTCTGCGAACTTTTAGGCATCAATGGAGGCATGGCAGTACTATCGTTCGGATTTATACTAGGTAATATAGACGAATTATCCAATCTGCTGGAAAAACAAAATCCTGAAAAGAATTTTATCAAGCGCAAAAATCCTGTATTGCTTATGCAGGATGAAAAGAATTTCTATTCTGAAATAGCTTTCATCTTCAAAACCTTCTTTTTTGTATACATAGGTATGAGCATCCGATTAACCGAATGGAGCCATATAATTATGGGGATATTGTTTATCTCCCTTATGTTTGTGGTACGCATTCCCTCTATTGCACTATTTTGCAGAAAAGGTTATTCGTCGAGAGACAGACGGATAATGAGCATTCTCAATCCAAAGGGATTAGTGTCGGCGGTACTTGCTTCCATGCCATTGCAACTTGCTGTAACAGATGAGCAGATACGCACCGGAGAGGTAATTCAGAATATTGGCTATGCTAGTGTAATGTTCAGCATAATTATTTTCAGTTTACTTATTTTTCTAGTCGAAAAACTCGACAAGACAGATAATATAAATACAACCTCAAATGCAGGTAACAAGGCTTAGGAGATAAGTTTCGTGTCTTACCATGGCAAAATGAAAAACAAAACAAAACAATTTTACTGATAAATGTACTATCTTTAAATTTGGATTTTGATGAAATAATTTGAAGTAATACTCGCAGCAGACACATTATAAGCCATGGCAGAGATTCGTAGGATAACAATATTTTATTTCTCAGGAACAGGCAATTCCAAAGGGGTTGCATCTTGGTTCTGCGAATTTGCCGTAAAAAAAGATATTCAATGTCAGCTAATAGATATTTCTAAAATAGACGATTCTGTATTTGATATTATAGACTCCAATACTTTAATCGGAATCATCTCACCCGTTCATGGTTTTAGTTTTCCCAAAATAACATTAGATTTCATTCGTAACTTCCCTAAAGGTAAGAATAGAATTATACTGATGAACACAAGGGGGGAATGAAGATAGGGAATCATGTAACGCAAGGCTTAACAGGTATTGCGTTTATGCTGTCATCATTCATATTAGTACAAAAAGGTTATAAAATCATCGGACAAATTCCTTTCGATATGCCATCCAACTGGATTTCGATCCATCCGGCATTGAATGAGAAAACAGTTCTGTTTTTGCACAAGAAAAATTATGATCGTGTAAAGAAGCATTCGGATAAGATACTATCAGGAAAAAAGGATTTTGCGGCTTATCATAATATCATCCAAGATATTTTAATTTCACCCATATCACTAGCCTACTATTTTGCAGGTAGATTCTTTTTTGCAAAATCATATTATGCAAGTAATGATTGTGACAATTGTGGTTTATGTATCAAACAGTGTCCGGTGAAAGCAATCGAAGACACAGGTAACAGACCGTTCTGGACATTTAAGTGCGAAAGTTGCATGAAATGTATGAGTATTTGCCCCAAAAAGGCTATTGAAACGACACACGGATTATGGCTAGTTGCAGGGATTCTCTGTTCAACAATCGTTTCTGTATTATTATATAAAGTGTTGCCGATAAACATTGATTCCGCATTATTGAAAATTGCATTATTCAGTTTCATTTATATTATCTTAATCAGAGTAGCTTATAAGATTCAGCACTTCTTACTTAAATATAAATTAATTGGTAAATTGATTTCTTATACCTCATTGACCCACTATAAGTTTTGGGGACGATATAAATCTGTTCGTGATGATAAATGGAAATAATACCTGACAAATAACATTTTATATAGCTACTCAGAATATCATAATGTCCATTTTTTACACCTTACCATAAAAGAATAACTTCTATTTTTGTCTTATTGATAATATGGAAAACTTTCGAGCCATACAGCCCTCGATGTTGCTTAATCCTTATATTAAGCAATATTGGTTTTTGTCGGTGGATAATGTTGCACAAGTATCGCAACGAGCTATTCCGGCCGGAAGCATGGGACTCGTCTTTAATCGTGGAGATAGAGTTTATAATTCATCTGCAAAAAAGGAGATGCTACCCAGATCGTATATATCCGGTCAATCTACTACATATACGAATACCTATTTCGGAATTCTCGATCTGATTATAATTGTATTCCAACCCATTGGAGCAAGAGCATTTTTTGATACGCCCATAAACGAATTAAACGAGCAAATGATTCCGATTGATTCGTTTAATGATCCCTTAATTATAGAGTTGGAAGACCATTTAATGAATACGACTGATTATCAAACCTGCGTTTATTGGATCGAACAGTTTTTACTAAAACGTATCTACGAGTTCGAAGAGTATAATTACAAACGATTATCAGCCGTTATCAATTCTATTAATTATGGGGAAAGCGAGATATCCAGACTCGCACAAACAGCCTGCCTCAGCTACAAACAATTCAAACGGATTTTTGTGGAATATGCCGGGCTGAACCCAAAAGAGTTTTTACAAATCAATCGTTTCGCAAAAGCATTGCATATACTGCAAACCCAACCTTCTATAAGCGTAAATGACTTAGCCTACCAATGTAGTTATTATGATAAATCTCATCTAATAAAGGATTTCAAAACATTCTCCGGCTATACCCCTACCGAGTTTCTTGCTAATTGCGATCCTTACTCCGATTACATGTCATTATTTCAATCTTTTTTTATAAATACAAAATAATAATTAAACTTGATTTATTATGAATATACTGATTTACGGCGCAGGAACAATCGGATGCACTTATGGCTGGCAGCTGGCCGAAGCAGGACATGATGTAAGTATTTTAGTACGAGAAGGCAAAAAACAATCAATAGAAGAGAATGGAATAAATATCCATTGTACCGATTACAGGGGAGGACAGAAAAGGATAGAGAATATAGTGTTTCGCCCTAAAGTAATTGAGGTGCTATCATCGGAAAATAATTATGAATACATCATTGTATCAGTAGGCTGTGACAACCTGAAGTCAGTTTTACCAATACTTTCAGAGTCGGCAGGAAAAGCCCATATACTCTTTTTCCAGAATATGTGGAACGATTTCGACGAAATAGCAAAATATCTTTCATCCGATCAGTATTTCTTCGGATTTCCTTTTATGGTAGGCGGAGGAAGGGGTGAAAAGGGTCTCAATGCTATTATTTCAGATTCTAAGTACTCTAAAACAATCCTTGGCGAAGCTAATGGAGACACAACACCTCGCATACAGAAAATAGCTAAAGCTATGGGGACCGCCGATCTAAAACCATTTATTTCAAATCAGATAATAACATGGCTTGTCCCTCATTTTGCATTCATTGCCGGATTTTCGGCTGGGGTCATAAAGGCCGGAGGTACTATGAAAGCATTTACGGCTAATTCAGAAATTATTAAAGAAGCAATACGATCTGTCAGGGAAGGATTTCTGGTGTGCTCAAAAAGTGGAATAAACCCTAAGATGGAAAAGGTTAACAAGCTATATTACTTACCACTATGGATCAGTGTTCCAGTAGTTAAAAAGATATTCGGTAACGAAGCCATGTGTTTAATGTTTGACGGATATTTAAAACATTCGAAAAATGAAATCAAAAAAATGCTTGAAGATATACTTGAAGATGGTAAAATGTATAATGTCGAAATGCCATACTTAAAGCGTTTACAGAAAAGTGTTATGGACTCTACAAAATGAAGCTATTCTACTATCTATTTATACCAAAAAGCATTCTCTTTACGATTTAACCACATCTATATTTATTTACTATCTACAAGAGTATTTTTTCGCTCAAACAAGGTCATAAACCTTTGGTCGAAAAGATACTCTTTTACATAAGTTCGCTATTTTAACATTCCCTCTCAAATATTTAACTTTTGCTCTTTTAGGCCTTTTCGGTCCGCACAGACCAGAACTATTCACATCAAAATATTACATATTAATACTTGGAATTCAGCACATTGTTTCAAATGCAACTAATTATAAGAATTGTACCACAAATACCAATGCAAATCATAAATATCAAAGAAAAACATAAAACAGAGAAAACGCATGTAAACAAAATCATTGTCGGTTTGTTTCTCAATTAATAGTAGCAAGAATACAACAATCGTGTTACCATGAAAAACCGAATAGCTACCGTCTAGGCGAATAAGTTTTACTTTAATATAATAACATTTATGAGAAAAATATCCATCACTTTACTTATAGTATCTATATTATCAGTATCTCATATTTTCGCTCAAAAAGCTCCTATTGAATCCGATAGTCTGGAATATGAATTTGATAGTCTAAAATCAGTAACTCTTGGCGATATTATTATAGAAAGTAAAATTTACAAAAAATACAATCTAGGAAATATTTCCAATAGTTTAAGGATTCAGGGGCAAATGCTTGAAATTCCTCAAAACATACAAATAATTAATGCCTCTATACTAAGGGATCAGTTGTCTCTAAACGTAACGGAAAGCGTTACGCGCAACGTTAGTGGAGCATTCAGAGAAGAGTTACACAATGGGGTTTCTCCCGACATTTATTTACGTGGTGGATATATTAGCGCTCAACGCAATGGTGTAGATCTACGTCCTTTACTAAAAGGACCTATTGGCGACGATGTGGCTATAATTGAAAATATCGAATTCGTAAAAGGTCCTTCCGGATTTTTGAATTCACTTGGAGATCCGGCAGGTTCTTACAATATTATCACTAAAAAGCCAACCGGAACGAATAGAAAATCCTTTCAAGTTATGCAAGGGAGCTTTGGGTTATTAAGAGCTGAAGCCGATTTGGATGGAAAATTCGATGAAGATGGAAAGCTATTATATCGTTTCAATATAATGGGAATGAATAAAAAAGGATTTCTCCAGTTTGACAACAATGAACGTATCCTTATAGCCCCTTCGCTAAAGTATAAATTTGATGAAAGCACTTCACTTACTGTTGAATATATCTATCAACGTTTAAATTATATGCTTTTGAGTGAAGCGCAAATTTCGCCTTACGGCTTCGGATCATTACCCACCGATTTCACGATAAGCGATCCTAATCTGAGACCTTACCGGGCGAATGACCACAGTGCTTTTGTCAATTTTCAGAAGAAATTTAATCAGAACTGGTCTTTCACTACGCAAGTTTCTAATATTAACAGCCAGTCTGCCGGAACCATATTCTGGGTTTATGGCAAGAACGAAACAGATCCCGATATTCTAGATCGTTATTATGTTTATGACGGGATGAAATATAATATTTTCTCTACACAGGCTTTTACCCAAGGAAACTTTTCGACCGGAAACATCAGACACTCTTTCCTTGCGGGGATCGACTTCAATCATAAAAGAAATAAAACACAAGACACTTGGGGTACAGCAACTGCTATTTATCCACTTAGTATTTCAAATCCTATATATTCAAATGTTATCAACAATAATGGAATCGGAGGAGATTTTGATTCGGAAAATGGAATTAACTCCGTAGAGAACCTTATAGATAGCAGATTGTATTACACCTCTGCCTATGTAATGGACGAAATCGGGTTGATAGATAATAAGCTAAAAATAAGTGCAGGCTTACGATTAACACAATCCGATGCTGATTTTAACCAATATGGAGAAGAGACAGAGGCTAGCGACTGGGTACTTACCCCGAGATTGGGCGCAAACTATCTTCTTACTAATTCATTCAGTGTATACGGTTTATACGACAATTCATTCATTCCACAAGCCGGTATAGCATACGACAAAACGCCTCTGAAACCAATTCGGGGTGTGAGTTTTGAAGCAGGATTGAAAAAGGATTGGAACAACAAAGCATTGAGTACAACCCTATCGTTTTATCACATCACCCGAAGTCAGAATATAGTAAAAGACCCTGTAAGCAATGATTTTTATCAATCGGGAGAAAATGAATCACAAGGGATAGAATTCGACCTTAGAGGTAGAATAGTGAAAGGGCTGGATGTAATTATCAATTATGCATACACCGATTCGAAAATCACTAAAGATGACAAAAATCCGGGAATGGTAGGAATGGCTACCCCCAACCGTATCAGACACATTCAAAATAGCTGGTTAAATTACGAATTACCATTTAAAACATTAAAAGATTTTAGCCTCTCTCTTGGCTATCAATATATGGCTGGAAGGGCAGAACGATTTACATCTATGGATCCTCAGGAATTGAAGGATTATTTTAGAATGGATGGGGGCATTTCTTTCACTAAAAAGAGATTCAGCATCAACCTAATAGTAAACAATATTCTCGATAGTAAACAATATTCAACTGCTTGGAAAAAGAATGATATGTACTACTGGGTACAATTACCTCCTGTCAACTATCGCTGCTCATTTACCGTAACCCTTTAATCCCGAAACCATGCGTATATTTATAATACTTTTCAGTTTTGCATTTCTTGTAGGTTGCGGCAATAGTAATACGCTTGACAAGAAGCAGGATAATCTTTCGACAATATCCGTTACAGACATTCAGGGCAATGAAATTCATTTATCTAAAGCGGCCGAAAGAATAATATGCCTTTTCGATCCGTCTGTAGATGTAATCTATATGCTCCAGGCACAGGATAAACTGATAGGAATACCTGCCGAAACCTATTTCGACAATGAACTTTACGATTACTACAAACATATCGACACACGTATCTTAAAAAAAGAATTGCCAACACCCGGTAGTAACGAATTAGCAAACTTAGAAAGCATTATCCAATTAAATCCGGATTTGGTAATTGCACAGCAACTTCCCGAAAGTATTGTCAAAACTCTGCAAGGAATGAATATACCTGTTTATATCGCCGCCGCTGCTAGATATGAAGATTTGATGAAAGAGATGAAAGACATCTCATTGCTTACAGGTAAGCAGGATAGAGGTGAACAGCTTATCTCTTATGCAGAAAATAAAATAAAGGATTTGCAGAAACGCACAGCCACACAAGAAGGATCGAAACACAAATCGGTCTATTTCACATGGGCTAACGGCAAAGTATTTTCGACTGCCGGCCGTAATAGTATGATGAATGATTGCCTCGATCTGGCAGGTGTCGAAAATGCCTGTCCTTTCGATATAGACAAACCGAATATCAACCCCGAAACTTTGATAGAATGGAATCCCGACATGATTGTGATGTGGAATGACAGCCCCGATTTATTTTACAACAAAAAAGAATTAGGCGGAATAACAGCAATCAAGGAAAGGAAGATACACAATCTGATGCCGATGTTTTACTACAATCCTCACACCTTCAAATCGCTTTGCGCAGCGGTAGCAATTAATCAATGGGCTTACGATAACGATGAAAAGGATAATACAGAAGAAATTAAAGAAATACTTTCGGTACTTTACGGAAAAGAAGCGAGTGAAAAACTTATAAAATACTTATAATGATAACAGAAATAGCAAAATACTGGGATAAACAAAGTACCATCTGGAGAGAGGAGAAACAAGAGGCATGGACTTTACCCGAAACCACACACTGGTTGGAATATTTTAAAACTCTTCGACCTAATTTACCCGGTAATCGGGTTTTAGAAGTAGGTACCGCCTCCGGATACTTTGCCAACATCTTACACCTTGCCGGATACGAGGTTACAGCAGTCGATCTGTCAAGCAATATGATTGAAGAAGCTAAGAACGTTTCCAACGAATTAGGTTCTCCAATTGATTATCACGTGATGGATGCACAAGATTTACAATTCACAAGTAATCAATTCGACTTAGTGTTTACCAGACTAATGACATGGACAACCCCCGATGTTGAGAAGTTTTATGCTGAAAGTTTCAAAGTTCTGCGGGCAGGAGGAATGTTTTTAAACTTCGACGGAGACTTCGGAAACCTATGTTTCTCACAAGAAGGACACGAAAGATATCCAGCAGGCATTATGGAGCAAGCCAATGTAATTAAAAGTAAGTTGGATATCAGCAAGCACAGCCGCCCTCAAAGAGACATCGAGTTATTATCCAAAGTTGGATTTGAAGGAATTATGGTCGATGAAAAGGCTCAAAATAGGATATTAAAAGAGTCGGACGACAATTCATCCCTTTTCCAATTAACCGCTATCAAACCCATTTCTTAATGTCAATGATCCTTTAACATTATACGCATTGAATAAAAAAGTCGCAAATATTATATGCTTCGGTCTGCCTCTGCCCATGTTGGTTATTTCCTTGTTCATAGGTTCATCGGGGCAGGTCAATGCTATTGATTATATAACTCTCCTGTATAAAAAAATAATGGATGGCAACCTGAATACAGACGAGATAGCCCGTTATCAAATGATTTCAAATATTCTTTTGAATGTACGGATGCCTCGAATCCTGCTCACCTTTTTAGTTGGTGCAGCCTTATCCACATCGGGTGCCGTATTACAGGGCATATTTCGTAATCCACTGGTAGATTCGTATATATTGGGGATTTCGTCAGGCGCGGCTTTCGGCGCATCATTAGCAATTCTCTATTCGTTGAGCTTTGTAAATGCTTACGCTTTTGTAGCAGGGTCTTTGGCCGTAATCCTTACTTATTCAATCGCAGGTTCTAATAAACAAACATCTACCGTATCGATTATTCTTTCGGGAATGATTATTTCAGGTGTGTTTATGGCTCTGCTCACAGCAGTTCAGTATATAAGCAATCCGTATAAATTACAGGCGATAGTTCAATGGGCAATGGGTAATCTACATGCCACATCATGGGTAGAGTTGAAACAGGCTTTTCTACCAATAATTATCACTATAACCATCGTATATCTGTATCGCTGGCGAATAAATTTGCTGGCTCTTGGGGATGAAGCAGCTAAATCGGTTGGTGTGAATCCGACTTTCGATAAATTAATTTTGATAACCTGTGCCACCCTGATGACTACCACAACAGTTGCTGTTGCCGGGATTATTAGTTTTTACGGTTTGTTTTTGCCACATATTGTCAGAATGCTGCTTGGCTCGGATAATAGCAAGTCGATTCCCGGAAATATATTCCTGGGAGGAAGTTTTCTTTTGTTGATAGACAACTTATCTCGTGCTTTATTTGTTTTTGAAGTACCCATTGGTATTTTCACGACCATTTTAGGTGGTGCTTTTTTTGTTTTCTTAATGCGAAAAAATAAATTGAACTGGAATTGACAACCGATGCCATACATATTAATAATTTACACTACGCGTACGGAGAAAAATCTGTACTCAGAGAAGTAAATGCCGTTTTTCCGGAAAATAAATTCTCGGTATTGCTTGGTATCAACGGGGGAGGAAAATCCACATTATTCAAAATCATTGCCGGATTATTGAAAGATTATCAGGGTGGTATCAACATCTGTGGTAAGGAAATGAGTAAGTTGCGATTCAAAGACAGGGCGTCACTAATAGGTTTTCTCCCACAATTTACCCAATCTGTATTTTCATTTACAGTAGAAGAAATCCTTCTGACCGGTCGCACGGCTTTTTCGGGCTTTTACCCTAAAAAAGAAGACAGGCTATTAGTCGATAAAATATTGAAAGATTTGTCCATTACTCGTCTAAAAGATAAATCGTTTACACAGCTTTCGGGCGGCGAACAGCAAATTGTAATGATTGGACGCTTATTGATGCAAAGACCGAAAATTCTGCTTTTGGATGAGCCTACAAACCATTTGGATGTGTATTACCAGCATTATCTGATGGAGAAATTAAAAGAGTATTCAGAAAATGATTTTACGGTAATTGCCATTATGCATAATCCTACTCTTGCTTTCCAGTATGCAGATCATTTTTGTTATCTGCATCATGGAAGCATCTATACACCAAGTAACCCTGCAGAACCTAATGTAGAACTACTTGAAAAAGTATATAGCATGAGTTTCGTCGAATTTGCCCGAGATGGTAAAAAGTTTATGCTACCTTTTGGTGAAATCGTGTAAACTCATTTAATAATTATTGCAAACAGAAATTTTAGAGATAAAATTTGGACTTAAAAGAAATCAATTCACTATTAAAATTAAAAAATATGAATGTAGTTCGATTTGGAGTATCTGTAGAAAAAGAAGTTTTGGATTTATTAGATAACTACATGAAAGATAATAAATTCCCCAACCGTTCACAGGCTATCCGATATTTGATAAAAAAGACCGAAGTAGAAAACCAATGGAATTCCGACGGAGTTGTAGGTGGTTCTATAACCCTGTCGTTCGATCACCACAAAAGGGAATTATTGGATAAAATAACAGAGATACAACACCAATTTTATCACGTAATTCTATGTTCTCAGCATATTCATCTCGATCACGATGTTTGCATGGAAATCATTGCATTAAAAGGGCAAGCTTCTGTATTGCGAGAGCTAGCCAACCAACTAACTGCGGTGAAAGGTATTATACATGGAGACTTATCTATAACGATGGTGTCATAAGAAATCTGTCTCATTCTTCTCTGATATGTTGGAGAAACCAACTATTTCCGATCATGCAACATTTTTACAATCATTCGATCCATTCGTTATAGTGTTAATCTGCAATTAAAATTTTCTTTGTAATAATATTGAGAAAACCATTTAATTAATCTGATTAACTAAAAACCATGAAACAGAAAAGCATATATTTAGCTCTAATCCCAGTAATGTTATCATTCTTCGTTATGGGATTCGTAGACTTGGTTGGTATCGCGACCAATTATGTAAAAGCTGACTTTGCCTTGTCG
>NZ_JAAKEM010000082.1:0-762 GCF_011039195.1 Dysgonomonas sp. ZJ709 | reverse complement strand
ATTGTAGACCTCTAACATCTGAATACTTCTGTGTCTGCTATACTTCGATACAGTCAGTAGTTCGCCTTTATATGATTTTATCAATTTAGTTATAAAAAAATGACGGAAGCCATGGGTGCTTCCGTCAATATCTAATTCATTTAAAACTTTTTTTATTATCTCTCGTATGGATTTTGTCGTTAACCGACTACCCGAAGAGAAATTACTTTCACTTCGGAATAATGCACCGTTTCGCATTCGGTATGTATGTAGATACTCTTTTAGTACTTTTACGGTTGAGGGGTGCAAATGAATACGTTCTTTATCATTCTGCCCTTTACCTATTATATACGCTGTTTTATCTTTTAAATTAATATCGGTTACATCTAAGCGTGTAATTTCAACTTGCCGTAAACCTTGAAATATAAGTAATGACAAAATAGATTTTAACCGCAGGTTCTTTAATGTTAATTCTAATGCAGAACAATAAACTACAATCTTAGAAATATCCTCATCACAAAGACCGTCTTTCTTATGCAGCTTACTTTGTTTGAATCCTCTGACTTTTGTATTAATCTGAAAAGGCAGTCTTTGTAAGTTGTTCAGACCGTCAATGAAAATCTTAGCGGATATTAAATACTTATTCTTTGTGGAAACACTTAACGTGTCGATAGAACTTAAATAACGCTTATATTCTAAATACGTATTGAAGTTTATTCCGTGCAATTTTACAAAATGAATGAAGTGCTTTATTCTGGATAAGTATTCTTTACGAGTGTTTTC
>NZ_JAAKEM010000081.1:0-965 GCF_011039195.1 Dysgonomonas sp. ZJ709 | reverse complement strand
GGCGACGGTTTCCCCGAAATCGTCTCATCCGACGAAGATGGCAAGATGACGGTTTACCGATCCACGATAGCCCGTACCAACAAACTGAAATCCGTAAACAATCCATTAGGCGGCAGCTTTACCGTAGACTATGACCGATCGCAAGCCACCTACGATCACCCCGGAGGTAAATGGGTGATGAAATCCGTAGAAGTAAACGACGGTATTTTGGACGACGGAGCCAATATGAAAACCATCTTCGAATACGCTGATGGAAAACAGGAACGCCACGAACGCGAATTCTTAGGTTTCGGTAAAGTAATCACCAAGAATATCGATACCGAATCCACAGAGGCAAACAAAGTGTATCGTAAAGCCATACAGGAATACGATGTAAACTCGGTTTATACCGCAGGAAATCAGAAACGCTCGGTAGTTGAAGACGCATCGGGTAATAAATTTACAGAAAGCGTAAACGAATACCACAGCTACAAAGTAACCGCTTCAGCAGATACATACAGCTTCGTTTCCGATAACTCGATCTGTTCAGACCGTGCCATTGCCTTTACTCCGATGAAATACGCCAAATCGGTAGTATACGAAGGACAGGCGGACGGTATGACTGCCAACGAAAGCTATTACGAATATTACCTGAACGGTTATTTCGGAGACCTTAAGAGCTATAAGTACAGCGATAAGGGAACTTTAGGAAATACAGGAACAGGAGCATTCAACTATCAGACATTTGTTGAATACACCAACAATACAGCGAAGCATATACTTGGTCTTCCAGTAAAAGTACAGGTAAAAGGATCGGACGGTAAACTATACCGCCAGACAGAAGCAGCATACGACCTTGCCTATGCCAACCACCTGACTAAAGTAACCCAAACACTGGATGAAGGAGGCAATAAAGCAGAGATCGATATTACGTATGACAAATACGGTAATATTACTCGCAAAACACTTCCTGCAAACAGCAAAGG
>NZ_JAAKEM010000080.1:0-1165 GCF_011039195.1 Dysgonomonas sp. ZJ709 | reverse complement strand
TATGGTATCTTCAGCTTGATTATCAAAAGTCTAATTCAAGAAATAAAGTTTCAACTTTATGTCATCCCATAGTTTACTTTTGATAATCGGTTAATCTCTACTTTTTTACAACAAAAGAATAAAATTAACCTTGCTTTTTGAATAGTAAATTATAAAACAAATATAAGAGTCATCCCGATACGCAGTGAGGGATCTGTACTACTCCTCATTTCAGAATATTATAGATCCCTCACTGCGTATCGGGATGACAGGTTTAGCTAAATATTTTATTAGTTTTACTCCTTTTTTATATCGAACTCACGTTATTTATATAGACTTAAGTTTTTATATCTATCTACCTCTGCCCGATGTTCTGTTTTTTTTACTATCGGAAGTACTTGAAGTTGCTTCTTTTCTGCCACCGGAGGTTGACTGATTTGAATCTGAACTACTTCCTGACGTTGTAGGTCTTTCGGTGGTTGTATTATTGCTTGGGCGCGTTGTCCCTTGATTTGTTGTAGGGCGTGTGCCTGCTGTTGTTGGTTTTTTATTACCAGTATTGTCATATACAGGACGAGTATTTGCCGCCGTGCCCGGACGAACATTTCCACTACTTCCCGGACGGATACTATTCCCTGGTTTTATCGGTTTTGCCGGTTTGACAGCTTGCGGAGGCCTTCCAGGTGAAGGTTGTACAGGATGTACCGGATAGATGGGGTACATTGGAGCAACACCCATAGGAGGCATCGGCTCAGCTACCACATACATAAAATCATAACCCGACAGCCTATTATTCCAAAATTCAATAGCATATGCTTCGTTTCTATAGTTTATATACTGATATACTTCTTGAACCCCATCAGAGTAGTTATTACTAGATAGAATTCGCACAGGATTACCCATAATTTGGGCTACATCGTCGGGATCCATGCCCATCCTTAGGTTGCTAACATCTGCTATACGGGTGGTTCCACAAGCAGAAAATAGTATAGAGAAGAATACGATAATTGCATACTTTTTCATGATAGTTCAGTTTTAGGTATAGTGTTAATAGTGCTATTTAGGTAACAACATACAAACCTAACCCAAAATTCACTTAAAAAAATAAACATGAAACAAGCAAATGATGAAGATTTAAAATTCAAGGATTCCCTAAGAGCTTCCTTTGAATTAGCAATGGAAGAAG